>WFSC01000264.1 GCA_015486185.1 Bacteroidales bacterium
ATCAGTAATCAACATATTTAGTAAAAATAAGAGATGAGAAATAAGATATGAGTCGAAGGGGTCAAAAAGTCTGAAAAGTATCGGGTGAATGAGCTCAGGGCATAGAACATTAATTACGTGCCGAAGGCGCAAATTTCGCTGCGAGCATGCGAGCAGCTAATTTCGGCTGTGCTGCGCCTTTGCGTAGCCGCTTCGGCAGAGCAAGGAAACAGCCTAATGACTACCAAATGACCAACAGCTTTAGTAACAAAAACAGAGAGAAAAGGAACTTAGTAAGACGAAAAAACTTATATTTAGGAGAAAAATATGAAACGTATATTGATTACAGGAGGGGCTGGATTTATCGGCTCGTTTTTGTGTGAGCGTCTCTTATCCGAAGGGAATGACGTTATAAGCCTGGATAATTATTTTACCGGCAGTAAATCCAACATTGCCCACCTGTTATCGAATCCGTATTTTGAAGCGGTACGTCACGATGTGACCATGCCTTTTTTTGCAGAGGTAGATGAGATCTACAACCTGGCCTGCCCGGCTTCGCCGGTACATTATCAGTATAATCCCATTAAAACGGTCAAAACCTCCGTAATGGGTGCCATCAATATGCTGGGACTGGCCAAACGGGTAAAGGCAAAGATCCTGCAGGCCTCTACCAGTGAAGTTTACGGTGATCCGAAGGTTCATCCACAAATCGAAGAATACTGGGGGCATGTAAATCCCATTGGGAAAAGAGCCTGCTATGATGAAGGGAAAAGAGCAGCAGAAACATTATTCATTAACTACCAGCGACAAAACCGGGTAAGGATCAAGATCGCCCGTATCTTCAACACCTATGGTCCACGCATGATGCCCAATGATGGCAGGGTCATCTCCAATTTTATTGTTCAGGCACTGCATAACAAGCCCATTACCATCTATGGTGACGGCTCGCAAACCCGTAGTTTTCAATATATCTCCGATCTTATTGAGGGACTTGTCCGTTTGATGAATACGGGCGATGAATTTACCGGACCGGTAAACATCGGTAATCCCGGAGAGTTCACCATCCGCGAACTGGCTGAAAAAGTGTTATCCCTTATCCCCGAATCCACATCAGAGATCATCTACAAACCGCTGCCTGAGGATGACCCCACGCAGCGTCAACCCGATATCTCCCTGGCCCGGAAAAAACTGGACTGGAAGCCGGTAGTGCCCCTCGAAGAAGGGCTTGTTCATACCATAGAATATTTTCGAAAAACCTTAGAGTCATGAAAGGAATCATTTTGGCAGGCGGTTCAGGAACCCGGCTTTACCCGGCTACCCAAAGCATATCCAAGCAGATCATCCCCGTATATGATAAACCAATGATCTACTACCCCCTGTCGGTATTGATGCTTGCCGGCATCCGGGACATTCTGGTTATCTCCACACCCCGGGACCTTCCTTTATATGAAAATCTGCTGAAAGACGGTTCGAATATCGGGTTGAACATCCACTATGCCGAACAGCCCAGGCCGGAAGGGCTGGCCCAGGCTTTTATTATCGGAGAAGAATTTATCGGAGAAGAACCTGTAGCCATGGTACTGGGAGACAATATTTTCTATGGCCATGGTTTCGGAAAAATGCTTCTGGAGACAAGCAAGGCCCTGCAAGACGGCGCGGTTGTTTTTGCCTATTATGTAAATGAACCGGAAAGATATGGGGTCGTCGAGTTTGATGAACAGGGACAAGCACTTCATATAGAAGAAAAACCTACACACCCCCGTTCCAACTATGCCCTGACAGGATTATATTTTTTCGACCATACCGTTGCCGGAAAAGCAGAAACCCTTACCCCCTCTCCCCGGGGTGAGCTGGAGATCACTGATCTTATGCAGAAATATCTGGATGAAGGCAAACTGAATGTGAAAATTCTGGGCCGCGGCATTGCCTGGCTGGATACCGGTACACCGGAGAGTCTGCTCCAGGCTGCCAACTTCATTGCCACACTCGAACAGAGACAGGGCCTGAAAGCATCCTGTATTGAGGAGATTGCTTACAAAAGAGGTTATATTTCACGGGAACAACTACTGGCCCTGGCCGAATCCATACAAAATTCCCACTACGGAAAATATCTCCTGAATATCTTGGAACACAGATACAAAACACTTGACTTTTAAGATTATGACCATAGAACAAACAGAACTGGAAGGTCTTCTCATACTAAAACCCAAAGTATTTTACGACAATCGCGGGTATTTCTTTGAGAGTTTTAATGAACGGGATCTGCGCAGTCAGGGATATCATTTTACCTGGGTACAGGATAATCAGTCCAAATCATCCTTCGGCGTGATCAGGGGACTCCATTATCAGCTTGAACCTTTTGCACAGACCAAACTGGTACGGGTATTATCAGGGAAGATACTTGATATCGCCGTGGATCTCAGAAAAAAAAGTCCCACCTTCGGGAAATGGAAAGGTATCGTTCTGTCTGATGATAATTTTCTGCAACTGCTCATCCCCAAAGGATTCGCCCATGGTTTTGCAGTCCTGAGCAAGGAGGCTATCGTATTTTACAAGTGTGATGAATACTATCATCCCGGTACGGAAAGAGGGATCCGCTATACTGATCCCGCATTGAATATCGACTGGCAGGTTCCGGAAGAAAAGATCCTGGTTTCAGAAAAAGACCGGCTTCTTCCTTTGTTTGAGAAAGCGGAAATAAATTTCTGATGTTTAGCGAATGAGTAAATGAGTGAATGAATGAATGAATGAATTATGAAGGGTTCCTGAAGGTTGGAAACTCTTATCCGGAGCATCATTTTACAAAATGCAGGCGCTGGTTCCACTCTTTGGTATAATGCAGGTTGTTTCTGTCAGCAAATTCCCTGGCCTGGTGCATAAAAGCCTGTAATCTTAAATCAATGGAAGCATCTTCCTGGCCATCAAAAGCAATATTTTCAT
>WFSC01000265.1 GCA_015486185.1 Bacteroidales bacterium
GATCCTTTCCAGGGGAATATGCTTTCCGGGAAAAGTTAAAAAAGATGGCCACTGCTGTACCGGATATGGTAAATAGACTGTATCTTTATAAGCACTAAAAAAAATAAATTTAAGAACCTGTAAACGATCAATTCATGAAAACAAGAGGTTTTTTATTTTTCCTGAGATCGGGATTTCTTATCCTGATGGTTGTTCTGATGTCTTCTTTATCCTATGGGGCAAAAAATTCAATCCGTAAAGCTCCCCCCAACATTGTCTTTATCATGGCAGATGATCTTGGTTATGGAGAATTGGGCTATTATGGCCAGGAAAAGATCCAAACGCCCAATATCGACAAACTGGCTGAGAACGGCATGCGATTTACCGATTTTTATAGCGGTTCTCCGGTGTGTGCTCCTGCCCGTTGCACATTATTAACGGGGAAAGACCCCGGACATGCACAAATCAGGGGGAATAACGAAATGCCCCAAAGAGGAAATGTATGGGATTATATAAAGGCTTCTAAAGATCCTAATCTGGAGGGACAATATCCTTTAAGAAAAGGAACTAAGACCATTGGCACCCTTTTGCAAGCTGCCGGATATAAGACGGCAGCCATAGGGAAATGGGGTCTTGGAGGCCCTTTGACAGAGGGACGTCCAAACTTGCAGGGTTTTGATTTATTTTTCGGCTACTTATGCCAGCGACAGGCCCATAACTATTATCCGGGACATCTGTGGAGAAATGACAAAGAAGTTCCTCTGGATAACAGGCTTTTTTCTCCTTATCAAAAGTTACCTAAAGACGCCGATCCGTATGATCCGAAAAACTATACAAAATACAAGGGTAAAGTGTATGCACCTGATTTGATGATAAAAGAAGCCCTGAATTTTATTGAAAAAAACAAAAACAGACCTTTTTTTCTGTATTATCCCACTACCATCCCCCATGTAGCTTTACAGGCACCGGATAAATGGGTTGAAAAATATCATAAAATTTTCGGTCCGGAACAACCTTACACGGGCAACCATGCTTACCTGCCCTGCCGCTATCCCCGGGCTACCTATGCAGCCATGATCAGTTACCTGGATGATCAGGTTGGACAAATTGTTAAAAAATTAAAAGATTTGGGATTGCTGGACAATACCATCATTTTCTTTACCAGCGACAACGGGCCAACCTATGTTGGCGGTGTTGACACCAAATTCTTTGATAGTGCAAGGCCTTTTAAATCCAGCTATGGCTGGGGAAAAGGATTTACACATGAAGGAGGCATCCGGGAACCATTAATTGCATACTGGCCCGGACATATTAAGCCGGGCATCCAAAGTGATTTTATCGGAGCTTTTTGGGATGTAATGCCCACGCTTTGTGAGTTGGCTGGTGCCCCGGCACCTGACAGTACGGACGGAATCAGTTTTGTACCTTCACTACTACAAAAAGGAAAACAAAAGGAACATAAATATCTCTATTGGGAATTCCCTTCATATACCGGCCAACAGGCTGTCAGAATGAATAATTGGAAAGCGATCCGTGATAGTATTTTTATGGGAAATATGAAAATTAAATTGTATAACCTGAAAAAGGATATTCAGGAACTTCATGATGTTTCTGCAGAACATCCAGATATTGTTAAGACAATGACTGAAATAATGAAAAAAGAACATGTCCCATCAAAAGTATTTCCACTAAAAAATATTGATAAGTAGGTTTAATAATATCCTTCGGTCATGGGTATTTTGCAGGGAAAGGTTCTGTGTTTCAGATCAACTTAAAAAACTAACTTCAGGAACCCACTTATAAAAAATATCATAGATTAATGTATTGTTTAGATATTTGGTGTATTTTTATAATAAAATAACATAAACACAAAACATTCCCTTTTCAGAAAAAAAATTAAAATGAAAAAATTTAACAAAGTATTTTGGAAGACACTTTTTGTTTTGGCTCTGGCGCTATTTGGGCTAGCCGGCTGTTCCAATGCCAAAAAAGAGGATAAAAACAAGTCGGAGAATACAAAACCCAATATTGTTTTTATCCTGAGTGACGATCATGCTTACCAGGCCATCAGTGCGTA
>WFSC01000266.1 GCA_015486185.1 Bacteroidales bacterium
GAGCTCATATTATTAAAATGAAAGATTATGCAAATACTTTGGAAAAATAAAAAGATACGATACGAAACAAAAGGAAAAGGACTGCCGGTGGTTTTATTACACGGTTATCTTGAATCACTTGAAATATGGAATGATTTTGCCGATGGACTGGCAGAGCGTTTCAGGGTTATCAGTATCGATCTTCCCGGCCACGGAAAATCGGATACTCTGGGAGAAATCCATACCATGGAGTTGCTGGCCGGGGCCGTGGAGCAGGTTTTGGCCCATGAGAAAATCGAAAAAGCCTTTTTAACGGGGCATTCGCTGGGTGGTTATGTTACCCTGGCATTTGTGGAAAAATATGCTGAAAGGTTATCTGGTTTTTGTTTATTCCATTCTCATCCGCTGGCCGATAGCGAAGAAACGAAAGAGAACAGAAAAAGAGAAATATCCCTGGTAAAGGAAGGGAAAAAACATCTGATCTGTCAGACGAACATTCCCAAAGCCTTTGCAGAAGATAACCAGGGAAAGTATAAAGATGATATCGAACGAGCCATTGGGATAGCCCGGGAAACGCCGGATGAGGGGATCATTGCCATGCTGAGGGGGATGATGCAACGTACGGACCGTACGGGGATACTGGAAAAACCTGTCGTACCCGGGTTATGGATATTAGGAGAAAAAGACCAGTATATTCCCTATGAAAAAATGCGTTTGGCAGTGTATCCCGGTGAACTGATACAGGTTTCGCCACTGAAAAATTCCGGACATATGGGTTTTATAGAGGAAAAAGAAAATTCCCTGCAGATCATGACCCGGTTTCTAAATACTTTACCGCACGCTTAAGGGTGGTGTCTATGTTCCGGATAATGGGGTAAAACCCAGCATCATCCAAAACATCCCTGCCGATATAAGCTTCGATCTGTGTGAGTAATATATCACCGGAAACAGACAGATCCTTTTTTGCAGGGACTACTCCTTTTTGCCTGGCATAGTGTACAAATGCCGATAACAGGTGTTGTTGATCCAAATAGGATTTGAGTGAATCAACCGTTTTGAAAGTCTGTAATTTGTCACGGTGTTGATCGGTATATTCCAGGGCAAAACGATAGATAAGGCCTTTATTACGTACCGTCAGATAAAATTTGGATATGCCTGTGGTATCCATAGGCACAAAGATATCGGGCATAATGCCTCCTCCGCCATAAACGGTCTTTCCTCCGGGGGTGGTATATTTCAATGAATCGGGGAAATGAATGCTGTCGGCATTTTCAAATTCTCCTTTCAGGTAGCGTTCGTTAATATCATTGTAATATTCGGCTATACCTTTGCTGTAGGGTTTCTGGATGCATCTTCCGGTGGGTGTATAATATCTTGCGACCGTCAGACGCAGGACAGACCCGTCACGCAGGATAAACGGTTCCTGGACCAGCCCTTTTCCAAAAGAGCGTCGTCCGATAATGGTCCCGCGATCATTATCCTGAATGGCACCTGCAACGATCTCGCTGGCAGAGGCTGTCCATTCATCGATCAGAACAACCAGGTCCCCGGTCATAAATAAACCATCATTTTTGGCATATACCATTTGTTTCTGGTGGTTTCTCCCCATGGTGTAAACGATCAGTTTTCCTTTTGGCAAAAACTGGTCTGCCACGTGAATGGCCGCATCCAGGTAGCCGCCGCCGTTGCTGCGAAGATCGAGAATCAGTTTTTTCATACCCTGACCGTCCAGGCTGGCCAGGGCAACCTCCAGCTCTTTGGGAGTAGTACGGGCAAATTTGCTTATCTTGATATAACCGATGCTGTCGTTTATCATATAAGCAATATCCACGCTCTTTAACGGGATCTTGGCACGGGTGATCTCAAACTGTAATAATTCCGGCACTCCCTTTCGCATAACGGAGACATTAACTTTTGTCCCTCTGGGACCTTTCAGCATTTTGACAATATCGTTTTGGTTGATATGCTGACCGGCTACCAGCGAATCGTTGATCCTGATAATACGATCCCCGGCTTTGATTCCAATCCGTTCGGAAGGACCCCCATGTATCACGGATACAACAATAACCGTATCATCCGGCATGTTGAAGGAGATGCCGATACCGTCAAAATTACCCCGCAAAGGTTCATTGACGGCTGCAACCTCTTTGGCCGGTATGTAAACGGTATGGGGATCAAGCTTTTTCAGAATGGCAGGAATGGCCGCTTCTTCCAGGTTGTTGATGTTTACCGAATCAACATAGTTTTGTGAAATGTAGGTTAATATCTGATCCAGCTTGTTGCCTTTAGGATAAATAACCACGCCGGAAGGCTGTTGTGGCCGGGGCAGTTTGATCCCTATCAGCAGACCCAGGGCCAGAACCAGGGAAAGCAGAACAGGTAAATAGAGATTTTGTTTTTTATTTTGATAATCCATATGTCAATCCGTTTGTAATTGCACTACTTCAATACCCGCCTTACGTAAAAGTTGCAGCCCTGAATCATCATGGTAAAGTTCCGAAAAAACCACTCTTTTGATACCAGACTGTATGATCAGTTTAGAACATTCCATACAGGGAGAGGTTGTTACATATAATGTGGCATTTTCACTGCTGTTGCCCGATTTGGCTACTTTTGTGATGGCATTGGCTTCTGCATGCAGCACATAGGGTTTTGTTTTGCCATTTTCATCTTCACAAACATTTTCAAAACCGGCCGGTGTTCCGTTGAAACCGTCTGAAATGATCATGCGTCCCTTGACGATCAGAGCACCTACCTGTTTTCGCTTACAGTAAGAATTTTTGGCCCAGATCCGGGCCATCTCCAGATAACGCTTGTCAAATTGTATTTGACGTGCGCCGTAAGGTTTTATTAATTTGTTATTATCCATATTAATAAAAATAAAAACCCTCGGACGAGGGTTTTCCCTGATTGTACCCAGGGCCGGAATCGAACCGGCACGGTATTACTACCACTGGTTTTTGAGACCAGCGCGTCTACCAATTCCGCCACCTGGGCGTTGTACAAAGATAAAATTTTCAAAGAGCAAAATAATATTCATTATAAGAACCATTCCAGGCTTTTAATCGGTGGCGGAATTGTCCTCCCTGCAGCCTGGCCCCTCCCTGAAAATGATCCACCGGATCATTTTTTTACCGGTCGGTCCTGCCACCTGGGCGTTGTACAAAGATAAAAGTTTCAAATAACATTTTCGTTCACCGATCAACCTTCTTCTCTCTCCTCATCGAATTTATTTCTCGCAGATTTCGCAGATTCCCGCAGAGCACTATAAATTCTTCTCACTCATTCATTCTCTTATTCACTCATTCAAAATTCTTCCTCCCTCTCTCCGTCTCTCCCTCACTAAGTCTCTCCGTCATTACCTTCTCTTCTTCCGTTCATCGATCACCGATCACCGTTCAACGTTCTTTTCGGACTGCGAAGATAAAAATTTGTTTTGATTTCATCAAGTTCCCTGGAAAGTGTACCCGGGAAAACATTAAAGGTGTTTTTTGCCGGTAAGTTGAGTCACGTGTTCTAATAAAACTTTTTTTACCGTGTTGTAAATTCCTTCTGCATCAAATCCACATTCATGATAAAGTTCCTGTTGTTTGCCATGACTGACGAAATAGTCCGGGACGCCCAAACGGGTGACATGGACAGGGTATTTGTGCTCATTGAAAAATTCTATAACCGCACTGCCGAATCCCCCGGAAATGATCCCGTCTTCTACCGTGATTACTTCGTCGAATTGTTGTGCGACCAGATGCAAGGCCTCTTCGTCAAGGGGTTTTACAAACCGCATATCGTAATGCGTGACTTCTATCTTTTCGGCAGCGAGCTTTTCGGCAGCTATTTTTACAAAATTTCCGGGATGTCCGACAGACAGTATGGCAATATCTTTTCCGGTACGGATCAGCCGGGATTTACCAACGGGTATTTTTTCGAACGGTTTTTTCCAGTCAGGTAGTACGCCGTTTCCGCGGGGATAACGTATGGAGAATGGCCCGTAATCTGATGTTTGTGCCGTATATAACAGGTTACGTAACTCTACTTCATCCATAGGTGCGGAAACGATAATATTGGGAATAATGCGCAGGTAAGCGAGGTCGAATATCCCATGGTGTGTGGCGCCATCACCGGCAACCAATCCTCCGCGGTCGATGCAGAAAACCACAGGTAGTTTCTGGAGAGCCACATCATGGATCACCTGATCGTAGGCCCGTTGCAGGAAGGTGGAATAAATGGTGCAATAGGGAACCATTCCCTGGGTAGCCAATCCGGCGGCAAAAGTTACGGCATGCTGCTCGGCTATTCCTACATCATACACCCGGTCAGGCATCTGCTTGATCATCTTTGTGAGTTTGGATCCGGTCGGCATGGCAGGGGTAATGGCTACGATCCTGGGATTGTTTTCTGCCAGTTCGATCATGGTCTCCCCAAACACTTCCTGGTACTTAGCCTGTTTGTTTCCGGTCCGGGGAATGGTAAAAATCTTTCCGGACACCTTGTCAAAACGGCCGGGA
This sequence comes from Bacteroidales bacterium, assembly GCA_015486185.1. Classification (GTDB taxonomy): domain Bacteria; phylum Bacteroidota; class Bacteroidia; order Bacteroidales; family VadinHA17; genus DRPN01. The sequence continues at coordinate 4,485 of WFSC01000266.1, forward strand.
GGGGCGTGGAACAGGGTGGCATCCATTTCGGCTCTCGGAAATCCCTTGCCTTTTTTGGTAACAACATGTAAAAGTTTGGGGCCCGTTATTTTTTGCAGATCCTTGAACAAACGACTCAGGTACATAACATCATGCCCGTCCACCGGCCCAAAATAGCGAAAGTTAAGCGCCTCAAACAGATTGCTGTGATGCAGCAATGAGGTTTTCAGGGCATGTTCGATTTGCTGTGCCAGGGGGCGGCTTTTGGGAGCGATCTTACTCATTTTACCCAGCAGGTTCCATACCTCATCCTTGAATTTATTGTAAGTGGGTGAGGTGGTAATATCCAAAAGGTATTCCTTTAAAGCACCTACATTGGGGTCAATGGACATGCGATTATCATTCAGCACCACCAGAATATCGGCGTTTTGTGCACCTGCATTGTTCAGCCCTTCGAAAGCCATTCCTGCAGAAAGGGCCCCGTCGCCAATGACGGCTACCACCTTACGGTCTTCCTTTTTTTGTTTGGCTGCCACTGCCATCCCCAGTGCGGCAGAGATCGAAGTGGATGAATGACCTACACCAAATGTGTCATAAATACTCTCTTCTCTCGCAGGAAAACCGCTGATCCCTCCGTATTGCCGGTTGGTATGAAAAACATCCCGTCTTCCTGTCAGGATCTTATGGCCATAGGCCTGATGCCCTACATCCCAAACCAATTGATCATAAGGGGTATTATAGGCATAATGCAATGCTACCGTTAGTTCAACAACTCCCAGGCTGGAGGCAAAATGTCCGGGATTGGAAGATATCACATCAATGATAAATTGCCGTAGTTCTTTGCTTACTTCAGGAAGATCTTCAAGGCGGAGTTTGCGTAAATCTTCCGGACTTTCTATGGTATGTAACAGATTCTTGCGTTTTGCAGACATAAGCAAAGATCAATTTCTTTACAAAAATAGTAATATTCTTTGGTTTTGATATTATAACGTACTTTTAATCCGCTTTGTTTCCTAATCACAACCTATTTTCTATCTTTGTTTTATAAAATTTAAATGCTATGCGGCATATGATTAAAAATATTTTTTGGATTTGTTTTCTGTCGGCAGGGCTGGTCTATTTGAATTCGTGTGTTTCTACCAAACAATACAACGATCTGAAATCGAAACAGCAAAAGCTGATGGAGGAGAGGGATTTGCTGAAAGGAGACAATGAACGCCTGACGGTTAAAAATAATGAATTGTCCTTTCAGATAGAGACCCTGAAAAAGGAGTTGGACAAATTGCGAAAAGACAGTATAGCAGTAGCTGAAGATCTGCAGGACATGCAATATAAATATACCCAGTTGAACAGGGATTATCAGACACTGAAAACGGCACAGGATGAACTGGTGAGTGGAAATGTCAAGGAAACACGCAGGCTGTTACAGGAATTACAACATACCCAGGAAGAGCTTCAAAAAAAGGAAGATGATCTGCGGAAGTTTGAAAAGTCGTTAACCGTCCAGCAGGCACAACTGGAACAGTTGAAGTATCAGATGGATGAACGGAACCGGCGCTTGCAGGAAATGGAACAGATCGTCCATTCAAAAGATTCCGTATTATCGGCCTTAAAGAGAAAAGTGTCAGATGCCTTGCTGGGGTTTAAGGATGAAGGGTTATCCGTAACCAGACGAAACGGGAAGATCTATGTTTCCATGGAAGAAAAACTGTTGTTCAAAACCGGAAGTTACACCGTCGATCCAAGGGGGAAGGAAGCCCTTAAAAAGCTGGCAAGGGTCCTTGAGAAAAATCCGGATATCAATATTACGATCGAAGGGCATACCGATAATGTGCCTTATATCAGTCATGGAGGTCAAATACAGGACAACTGGGACCTGAGCGTGAAACGGGCTACCAGCGTTGTACGGATCCTGTTGCAGAATTCTTCCATCGATCCCAAACGGCTCACTGCTGCCGGAAGAGGCGAATACCTGCCGGTAGATCCGCGTAATACACCTGAAGCCCGGAGAAAAAACCGGCGTACGGAGATCATCCTTACCCCAAACCTGAATGAGTTGTTCGATATTATCGACAATAAGTAGAAAATATCGTATGCTGGCCGACGCATTCCGCTTCTTCAGGACCATTACACCGCGAAGAGGGATTAATCTCTTATCTGTACAGGCAGGGATGATCTTATCTTTTATTCTGCATAAACCGGTTCTCTGGGGGTTGCCTCATACCCTGTCTGTCGAACCGGGAACGATGTGTAACCTTGCCTGTCCGGAA
>WFSC01000267.1 GCA_015486185.1 Bacteroidales bacterium
GATATAGGGAGTAGCCTGAAACTGAAAATGCAGATGAGGATGGGGAGAAAGGCCGCTATTCCCCGCTCTCCCCAGGATATCTCCCGGTTTGACCGTATCTCCTTTTTTTACCCGGATACTGTCTTTTTTCAGATGGCTCACTTTTGAGTAAAGAAACTCAGCATGTTTAATGATAACGGTATTCCCCCAGTTTTTTACCATATTAACTTCTCCCACCTGATTGTCATCGATGCCGTCTTCGATGATCTCAACGGTTCCATAACCCGCAGAGAGTACATCTTTATCATAACAGAAATAATCCGTTATCTGAGTGCCTTCATTTTTGAATGTCTTTCCCGAATCATCCGCAATAACAAAATCCCAGGCGTGTTGCCATTCTCCCTTGTGTGTGTAATCACCGTTATGCCCCTGAGACACTTTCCATTTACCGTTAAAGGGAAGACGGAAGGATACGGAATATAACGGATTAAAACGTTGCCGGCTGTTAAGATCATAATACAGGTTTTTTTCCGGACTAAAGTGCTGGATGATAACCTCCCTGAGTCGCTTTTTTCCAGTGGTGCGAAATTTCAATACATAAAGAAAGAGAAGCACCATAATGTTGAAAGGCAGTGCATATACCGGCAGGTTAAAAACGGCAAAAACGGAATCCAGGCTGATGGTAAGAATAGCTACCAGAGGGGTTAACAATATTACCCACAGGTAACTCCACACCGAAGGGATCAGATAAAAACCACCAATGGCAATCGCGGTGAGGATATAGTTAAATCCAATATAGCTGTATGATGTTTCGGCCAGATTTACCCCTAACAACAGATAAAACAGATAAGCGGTATAGAAACCAACCAGGGATAAAGTAAAAGCAACCCTGGAATATAAGAACAGGCCTATGGCAATAAGTATCCCTGCCAGAACCTGACTCTGGAAGAAAATAGCCGCCAGCGAAAGAAAATAGAGACGAATGGATGCAGGAAAAATATGATTCAATGTTTCCCACAGATTTACCAGTTTGTTACCACCCAGGCCATACAGCTCGTTCAGTGTATAAATACCTCTCTCACTAATACCAAGGCTCTGAAATTGCCTGGCAGCCAGGAGCACCAGCCAGATAGAGAGGATAAAGGGAATACTCAGATAAGGCAGATAGTATTTCCCGATCACTCCTTCCATAGCCACTGAGATAAAAAGCGTGAATAATGAGGCCAGCATAACGATCAGGTAAAATTGCAGCCCCGGTTGATAATATATGCCCAGTCCGAGGCCTACCAGCAGGCTGTTGAACCCGTATATGCCGCTGGTGATCTTGTTGTGGTTGAGACCGAACAGCCAGGCTGCTGCCGTAGTAAAAAGTACAGCCAGCAGCCCGCTTAATCCGGCAAAGATGTCAAAAAAACTTACAACCAGTAATAGTATGGCAAATGAGCGGTTACGGGAAAAGAAAACCTGAGCATAACTGTTGCAGGTACTCCAGGTTAACTTTTGTACGGTGGTCCGGTATTTCATGGCTTGATTTCTTCCGCTCTCAGAGGTTGATTTTATTCAGGTGCCCGGGAATATTTTCCTGCATTGTCAGATAATCCAGATTTTCCTTTTTACGTATGATATGTGTATTTCCATCCGTATCGATCATGACCACATTGGGCCGGTATTCTATGAACTGCAACCATTGGGTCATATTATAGGCTCCGATGCGTTTGATAACGAAACGGTCGCCTTTTTTTAACAGGGGAAAATCGATGGCTCCACGCAACACATCAATATTCATGCACAGCGGACCGTAAATGGTAGTGTCTTCGGTATGCCGGGATACGGGTTGTGCCGGAAATATCTGATGTTCGTACCAGAAGGATGTGAACAACAGGTTAACACCCACATCGGCGATCATGGCACGCCGGCCGTCAGCCAGCCTCTTGTTGGCAATGACAGTGCCCAGCAGGTATCCGGCATCAGCGATCAGGGCTCTTCCGGTTTCCAGTACCAGCAGCGGCAGATGCTCCGGCTTGATGGCCGAATTGACCAACGCTGCGGTGATGGCATCGGCATAATCATCAAAAGAAGGTGCTGTGTCTGTTCCCGGGAGATAAGCTCCTTTCAATGTATTTTTAGACGCAAAGCCTCCGCCCAGGTCAATATAACGAATGTTGTGATCGTATTTTCTCTCTGTACTAACAACCAGCTCGGCCAGTTTGCCGGCAGCTACCCTGTAAGCTTCCGGTGTCATGATGTAGGTACCGATATGGGTATGCAGTCCCGTAAGATCCATCTTTTCAGAGAGCATGATCCGGTTGATGGCTTCCCAGGCTTCCCCGTTGTCATAGTTGAAGCCAAAACGGTCCCACCGTGGATAAATACCGGTGTCCATATTTACCCGGATGGCTACCTTGGGCTTTTTACCTGTATCATCGGCTACTTCCATCAACATATACAGCTCATCAAAATGATCAATATGGATGAAAGAACCATTTTCAGTAGCTGTTTTCAGGTCCTCATAGGTTTTTGAAGGACCGTTGAACAAAATATACTGGGGTGGTACTCCGTTCTGCAGTGCTTTGTCATACTCAAAACCGGAAACGACCTCGGCCCAGGCTCCTTCCTGATGGAAAACGTTACATACGGCACCCAGGTAATTTGTTTTGTATGACCAGGCAAACTGTACTTTCGGATAGCGGGTGGAAAAAGCCTGGTAAGCCTGCCGGTAAGTGGATCGTATGGTCTTTTCTGAAATTACATATAAAGGCGATCCATATTGATCCAGCAGATCGTGAACACGGTGCCCCTCTATTTCCGTGACTGGTTCGATACGAGGTGCCATCCCGAATTTTGCCGGCATGCCTGCATTCAACTTTTTTATCAGTGGTGGTTCAAATGGTTTCTTTTCCATGATGGTTTATTGTTTATATTTCTCCCTGTGTTGATATCTTTTCAAATTCTTTTATGTCAATGATCATATCCCACGAGTACCTGACAAAAATCTTACCAATCTCATAGGATGTGAATGGTTTTACCTCCATTCCCAGTGCAAGTTTCACGAGGGCTTCAGGAAGGTTCTGTCCGGCGCTTACCGCAAGATATACCCAGGCCGGGATGCGGGGATTGATTTCAAGTATATAATAATAATGATCTTCATCCGTTTTGATCAGCTCCAGTTCCATCCCTCCACGCCATTTGGTCTGGCTGATGATCTTATGGGTGAGTTCCAGCATGGCCGGGTTATCCAGCGTGATCCCTCCCCAGGCTTTTCCTTTATCGGTAATGTATTGCTTACGCATTGGTACGGCCCCGATAGTATTTCCCCGGCCGTCACCCAGAGCAATTACATTTACTTCCGTACCCCGGATAAACTCCTGGATGATCACCGGAAGTCCCCATTTTGCACTGATCTTATTGAAATATATGTCTATCTGCTCTTTATTGTAGGCGATATAAGCATCATAAAACTTCCCTTTCACCATGACCGGAAACTCGAAATCATCCTCCAGCCCGGGGATATCCGTCTTATAAAAGATCGCTTTGCTTTTGGGTACCAGCAGGTTGTATTTTTTACCGAACTCCGGCAGGTTGTTTTTATGTCTTTCTTCCAGTTGTTGCAAGGTAGGAAGAAAAGTCATGATACCCAGTTCCCTTAGTTCCTTTTCTGTTTTGATAAAAGTGTAAAGTTCGGCATCAAGATTGGGTATCAGCAGATCAATATGTTCTTTCTCCTGAATATATGTTATGCGGTCCATCACTGCTTCTGACCCTTCGGAAGGGTAGGGGATCAGATAAACCTTATCCATCAGGTCCCGCATGTAGATGCCCGGTTCGAGAGTTTCGTATGCCAGACCGATAATCCTTACATCCAGATCGGACGATTCCCTGATAGCCCGTATTACCGGAATGCCCGGCCCGGGATTGTCCGTATTGTTCAGTCCGGTGGCTGCTAAAACCAGTTTCTTTTTAGGATTCATTTCTATTGTTTAATATTTCAGGGACGTCAGGAGGTGATATACCTTGTGCATCAGTGACATCTCTTTTTATTTATA
>WFSC01000268.1 GCA_015486185.1 Bacteroidales bacterium
CCTGATAGGTTTCTACCTCCAGTCCGCCGTAGGAGGTCGCATTCTGGATGAACACTTCTGGAGGGACTTTGCAAAAATCGAAAATGTGGTGGCTGTAAAAATAGCACCTTTCAACCGTTACCACACCCTCGATGTCATCAAAGGGATCATCACTTCCGGCAGGGGGGACGAGATCGCTCTCTACACCGGTAACGATGACAACATCGTCGCCGATCTGCTCACCGAATACTACCTGCCCGGCCCGGGGGGGATGGTACGTAAAAGGATCGTGGCAGGACTACTGGGCCACTGGGCCGTATGGACCCGCAAAGCAGTGGAGCTGCTGGAGAGGATCCATCGGGCCACCCCGGAGGATCATCCTGCCTTGCTGAGCCTTGGTACCCAAATCACCGACTGCAACGCCGCTTTCTTCGATGCTGCTAACGGCTTTAAGGGAGTCATCGCCGGCATCCACGAGGTACTCCGCCGCCAGGGTCTTCTCGAAGAGATCCGCCTGCTGGACCCCGGCGAGACCCTCTCTCCCGGCCAGAAAGAAGAGATCGACCGCGTGTACCGGGCTTATCCCCATCTGAATGATGATGATTTTGTCCGGATGAACCTGAACAAATGGCTTCTTTGAGAAACGAAAACCCCACTATGATTTCCTATGCCGTTTCCCAGTATCACCATGCTGCCAAGAGATATATGAAAAGAAACACGAAAAGAAACAAAAGTGAACAATTTTAACGCCAGGTAAGTTTCTTTTCCCTGCCGTTTTGTTCCAGGTTCCCACCAACTGCATGCAAGATAAAACTCCCTCCGTCAGCCGTGATGTCACTTTCCACCCAGCCCACCGGATCCTGATCCCTGAAATTATAGCCGGTAGCAGGCAGGTTGATCAGGTGGATGTCATCCCTGACATCATAACGATAAACATGCGAATGTCCGAACACTACGGCCTTTACCTGCTTCCGGGGAGCAATGATCCGGAACAGTCTGTCCACATCGGCAAGCTCTCCGTCATTGTCGCCCAGTGTATGATGGAAAAATAAGATCACGGCTTTATCCCGGTGGCCCTTCAGGTATCCGTCCAGCCATTCGCGCTGGGCTTTCCCCAACAATCCGAGTGGTGGTGACTGATTGGTAAAAACCAGTGAATCCATCAGAATAAATCTGACGGCAGGATGTTCAAGCACCAGCACATACCTATCCTTTATTGCCTGCCTTTGCCCCGGGTGGCCGGGAAAAACATCCAGAAAATGATCCCGCCGGTCGTGATTGCCCAGGGTCATGGCTACCGGCATTTCTCCGGCCAAAGGAGAGAGCAGGGTTTTTAATTCGGTATAATCCCCCGGCTTCCCTTCCAGACGAGCCAGATCGCCTGTGATAATGGCAGAATGAACATTACTGTTACTCACTTCCTTTACCACTGCCTTCAGGTTGTCAACCATGGAAAAACCCCTGTACGTTTCAGACACATCCACAGGTATGTGTGTATCGGAAAAAAGGGCTGTTTTCAGTGTTTTTGGGTCAACCAGCCTGAAAGAGGGCAGTATTCCCATGGCTGCGACGGCTCCGGCACCCCCGGCCAGAATCTTTATAAAATGCCGCCGGCTTTGTTTTTGGTAGATATAAGGCATAATCCTGCTGATTTAATTTTTATGCAAATTATACTTTTTTCATGATTTTCCCGTAAAAACCGGGAGAAAATTTTATGAAAAAGAGTTGGCGGGTACTGAGGCTTGGATCTTTTTTCAATTTAATTTAAATTTTTAGTACTATGTATTGCATAGTATTATAAATTATTCATATCTTTGCATCGACAGTTATTCTGTTATATCAGGTAATAAAATAATGAATATAAAAATAAAATGATGAAAAAAACCATCACCATCAACCTTTGGGGCATGGTCTTCAGCATTGATGAAGATGCCTACCAGTTATTGTATAATTATTTGCAATCGGTTGGAGACTACTATGCAAATGAAAATGCTTCGTCAGAGATACTGGAAGATATTGAAGCCCGTATGGCAGAATTGTTCAGGGACAGAATGGGTGGAAACAGGCAGGTCATTACCTATGCCGATGTAGAAGCTGTTATCGCCATTATGGGTTATCCGGAAGACTTCATGGCAGATGGTGCTACGGCATCGTCTTCATATACCAGTCATACCCGTTACCGCCGTATTTACCGTGACCCGGATAACCGGATTCTGGGAGGGGTATGTGCCGGAATGGGTGCTTATTTCAACCTCGACCCGTTGTTATTCCGGATCCTTTTTCTTGTCCTTGTTCTTGCCGGAGGTTCCGGGATCCTGCTTTATCTGATCCTGTGGATCGTCATTCCGGAGGCCCGTACCACGGCACAAAAACTGGAAATGAAGGGAGAACCGGTCAACGTTTCCAATATTGGGAAAAAAGCAAAGGAACAGTTCAATCGTGTTAAAGACAAAATGAATTTATAATCCGTAAAAACAGAGATCATGGTTATGAAAATAGAAAATGCACAGGCACAGATGCGCAAGGGTGTACTGGAGTATTGCATATTATCGGTTATTTCCCGGAACAGTTGTTATGCCTCGGACATCCTCAAAGAACTGAAAGAAGCCAGGATCATTGTGGTGGAAGGGACGCTTTATCCTATTCTTACCAGACAGAAAAATGCCGGCCTGCTCAGCTACCGCTGGGAAGAATCCACCCAGGGACCTCCCCGCAAGTATTATGAGCTGACGAATGAAGGAAAAGCTTATCTGAAAGAGCTGGACAAAGCGTGGAAAGAGCTTATTGATGCCGTAGGTAAAATAAGAAACAAAAAATAATACCTGTCAAAATGAAAAAAACCATAAAAATCAGCCTGCAGGGTACCATCTTCTACATAGATGAGGATGCCTATACCCTGCTTCAGCAATACCTGACAGAGATCGGGGATTTTTTTAAGTCCCGGGAAGAAGCCGGAGAGATCATACAGGACATTGAAACGCGCATTGCAGAGATATTCACTGAAAGGCTGGAGGGAAAAAGAGAAGTTGTTTCCCTGCCAGATGTCGAATACATGATCTCCGTACTTGGAAGACCTGCAGAAATTTTTGAGGAACAGGATGAAGGATCTTCCGGTCCACAGGTAACACCACAGGGAAAGAAAAGATTTTTTCGCGATCCGGACAACGCGGTCCTGGGAGGTGTTTGCGGAGGACTTGGGGCTTATTTCAATATCGACCCTGTCTGGTTTCGTATATTGTTTATTTTACTGGCACTGGCCTACGGCTCCTCCCTGCTGATCTACCTGATCCTCTGGATCGTCCTGCCTGAAGCACGTACGTCAACACAACGCCTCGAGATGCAGGGAACACCGGTGAATATTAATAATATAAGTAAAAATCTCAATAATGAAATAAACAAGGTAAAGAAAAATATTAAGGACATCCCTCATACCGAAGGATATCGTCGCACCCGCAATGCCATTCAGGATTTTTTTCACGTTCTCGGGCAAATTTTTCTGACAATTTTAAAAATTATCGCGATCATCATAGGTGTTGTTTTTATCTTTACCGGGCTGATCCTGATCACAGCCATTGCCAGCATGTTCTTTTTCCATTACAGCCAGTTTTTACCGGATGTAACCATGAATGCTTCTTATTATCTTCCCGACATCCTGAAAATTTTCGCAAAACCTGAAAACATTCCCTATATTATTGGCAGTCTGCTTTTCACACTGGGCATTCCCCTGATCGCCCTGGTATATGCAGGGATAAGAATTATTTTTAATATACGAACCAGAAACCGGGTTCTTGGAGTTACTGTTTTTGTATTATGGTTAATCAGTACCATCAGTTTATCTCTGTTTATTGCTGATATAGCCTCCAACTATTCGGAAAAAGCCCAACTGACAGAATCGATTTCTCTCAATAAATTATCCTCTGATACGCTGTATATCACAGCCTCTGCATTTCCGGCCAGACAGGTGGAAGAATTGATCACTCTGGATCATGCAGCTATTTTCCGTGACAGGGAAACCGGATCTTTGTTGGGTAGAACAGAAGTGGATATCGTTCACTCAGGCAGTGACAGACCGGAGGTGGAAATATATCGCAGGGCTCGGGGAAATACACGTGATCTGGCTGTCAAAAGGGCAGAAAAAATCCATTTCCACTGGGTCCGTAAAGGTAATTACCTCTTTATCGATCCGTGGTTTGGAACAGGGACCATCTGGTATGGAGAAAACGTGAAATTCAAGCTCCGCCTCCCGGAAGGCATGATCATTTGCCTGGATGACAACCTGCGGCATATGCTGGATTATATCCCCAATGAGGAAGGATATCACAGTTACAACATGACAGGTAAATGCTGGATCATGACCCCTGACGGACTGAAACTGCCTAAATAGTTACCGGTTTATCATGCAATGATCCTAAACATAAAGGACCAGCCAAGAGCACAAACTATTTATTCATCAGGATAAAAGCACCCCAATAGAAAGGAGCGGGATATTGCTTTTGTATGTCACGCTGGGCCCGGGTCAATGCTTTTTGCTTATCGCCTGTCTGCAACCAGTAGGAATAAAAAAGCGTCATTAACTTCTGAGTAACCACATCACTCACCTGCCACAGGGAAATCATCACAGATGAAGCGCCGGCCAACTGAAAAGCACGTTGCAGGCCATACACCCCTTCACCATTCTGTACTTCCCCAAGGCCCGTCTCACATGCACTGAGAACAACCAGATCTGTCCCGGAAAGATCCATCATCGAAGCCTCATAGCCATTCAATATGCCGTCATCCGTATTATCGCTCTCCAAAGAATCAAGGTTCTGTATGGTTTTATCAGCCCCGGAAAAAAGCAATCCGGACCGTAGCAATGGGTTCATGACAGCCTGTTGTGGCTCTACGCCAAATATACGCTCCCTTACAGGAGGTATATCCGGCAAAAAGTACCCATGGGTAGCCAGATGCAGAAGTACAGGACGGGATACTTCTTTAATACGCTTTTCTGTCGCTTTCTCCTTTAGATATACAGACACCTTCCACCTGTGATCATCCAATATTTTCTTCACCTCTTTAATTTCTGCTTCTGTTCCCGGCAATTCCGGCAATGGCATTTCTTTCATTCTGTCCCAGTTAAAACCCAGGTCATATTTTGGATTACCGGCCAGCACCGCGGTCCTGCCATGAGGAAAAACCTTTGCTGATTTTAATGCAGGCACTTCACGGGTATTGGTTACATAATGGATCTCACGGGTATTGATCAGCCTGTTGCCGGCATTATCCGTAAGTGTATTCAGGTTGATAAAATTATATATCCCGTCGGGAGAGACATACAGTACTTTCTTACCCTGTGTGGCCTTTCCAAGCGGTTTCCAGAAATACC
>WFSC01000269.1 GCA_015486185.1 Bacteroidales bacterium
GTTTTAAGAAAATTTTTATTTGATAAGTGAATATTGTAACATAAAATGACAAACATCATGGGAGAATGGAAGAAAATGGAGTATTTTTGCCATGTAGGTAATTTTAAAAGTTAAAGATATGTGTGGTACTTGTGGTTGCGGAGAACCGGAAGAAACGGTCATCTTTAGAAAACCAGGTGATGCGGAAGAACATATTCACTTGAATGCAGAAAATGACGGACATGATCATCATGATCATGATCACCATCACGATCATGATCATTCCCATCCTCATCATGGCAGGGAGGTTACCATAGAACAAAATATATTGTCGAAGAATGATCTCTTGGCAGAGCGGAACAGAGGATGGTTCGATGCCAAAAACATTACAGCCTTTAATCTGGTAAGTTCGCCCGGATCCGGAAAAACCAGCCTGCTTGAAAAGACCATAGCCGGCATCGGGAAGAAAAAGTCTGTTTTTGTTATTGAAGGAGATCAGCAAACCATGAAGGATGCCGACAGGATCCATGCAACGGGCGTACCTGTGATCCAGATCAATACCGGAAACGGTTGCCATCTCGATGCCCGTATGATCCATGAGGCAGTAAAAGAATTGAACATTGACGAGGGAGCCGTTCTTATGATCGAAAATGTTGGGAACCTGGTGTGCCCGTCCCTCTTCGACCTGGGTGAAAAAAAGAGGATCGTTGTAATGAGTGTTCCCGAAGGAGATGATAAACCGGCCAAATATCCCACCATGTTCCAATCCTCGGACCTCTGTATTATCAATAAGATCGATTTGCTCCCTTATGTGGATTTTGATATGGAAAAAATGAAGGATTTTGCCAGGAGGGTAAATCCGGATATGGAATTTATTGAACTCTCCGTGAAGACAGGAGAAGGTATGGAAGAATGGTTTGCCTGGATCGAGAAAAATGCCGGGAGCTCTGACTGATTATTTCTCTTCATTTTTTCGGGTGACGTAAATCAGTGCCTCCAGTTCAGCACATACACTGATATTCTGTACCACCACGTCTGAGGGGGCTTTCAAAATAACAGGAGCAAAATTAAGGATCCCTTTTATCCCTGCATCCACCATAATATTACATACTTCCTGGGCAGCTTGCTCCGGTACGGCAATGATGCCGATGCGTACCTGTTCTTTTTTCACTACCTCAGGTATTTTGTCGGGATGAAAGGCCGGTATCCGGCAGTTCTTTTTCAATTTCGCCGGATTAATATCAAAACCGGCTACCAATTGCATGTTTCGTTTGGCAAATCCCTTGTACTGGATCAATGCTTTTCCGATATTTCCAAGACCTGCCATGATGATCTTGTGAATATCTTCCTTATGGAGCAGTTCATTGATCTGGTCCAGAATATCCTGGATCAGATAACCTGCCTTCTTATTCCCCCGTAAATGAAACTGGGAAAAATCCTTGCGTACCTGTTCAGGACTCACGCCTATTTCCTGTGCCAGCGTGTAGGAAAAAATACGCTCAAACCCAAGATTCTGGAATCTTAACAGACACATCCGGTACTGGATGATCCGTTGTATGTTCTTTTTTATCATAGCTGGTATCTTGTAGAGGTTAGGTTTACAAAAATAATCTTTTTGTTTAATAATTAACGAATTAATTATAATTTCGCACGACCAATGTTTATGAAGATGGAATTGTTACCTGCCAAAACGGTTGAGAGATTAAGTGAATACCGGCGGACACTGATCAATTGTCTGAAGGAAGGGAAGGAATTTATCTATTCCCACGAACTGGCAAGACTGCATCATAAGACCGCAGTTCAGGTACGCCGTGATATTATGTTGATGGGCTTTTCCGGGATACAGAGAAAAGGATACAGGGTAAAGGAAATGATCGATGCCATTGGAAAGATACTGGATTGCAAAAATGGTCAGAATGTTGCTATTGTGGGCATAGGCCATTTGGGGACCGCTATCCTGCAATACTTTACCGGGAAAAGGCCTAAACTTAAAATGACAGCCCTTTTTGATGTGGATAAAAATAAAACCGGCAGAGAGATAAATGGAATACCCTGCTATCACGTGGATGAAATACCGGAAATAGTCGAGGATAAAAACATAGAAATAGGTATTATAACGGTACCCCCGGAATATGCCAAAGAAACAGCAGAAAGACTGATCAGCGCCGGCATCTCCGGTATATTGAATTTGACGACTATACCCCTCAATGTGCCTGAAGATGTTTATCTCGAAGAATACGATATGATCACCTCTCTGGAAAAAGTCGCCTATTTTTCCCGTGTACTGAAAAAATAAAGGAATTATCAGAAAATATCCCATGATTATGGGATGTCTTTATAAAATAATTCCTGTAAAAATATCGTATCTTTAGCAAAAAGAGTAGGAATATGTTGCGTTTATCCGTCCATTGTATGTATTTTTATATCGGATTATTTTTAATTCATAAAACCTGATGTAGTATGAAAACAATTTCAA
>WFSC01000270.1 GCA_015486185.1 Bacteroidales bacterium
GAAAGGAGTTGGCAAAAGGTTTCAGAATACAGTCATAAAACAAATTAACTCACTAAGCAAAAACCCGCACATTTATGCGGTACGTTATAAAGAAATCCGGTGTATGATCGTAAAGAAATTTCCTTACATGGTGCATTTTTACATTAATCATGAAAACAATTCCGTTGAAGTATTAGCCGTAATCAGCACTGACCGGAATCCAAATATCTGGCAGGAAAAAACAGGTAAGCATAAATAAATTATCACCGGGGCGTTGCCCCGCACCCCGGTAATTAAGGCATAAGTAATCCTCCTCTGCCCTATGAGCTACGGCGGTTAAAGAAAGACAGAAGGCAGGTAAAGCTAAAAGGCTAAAATTCAAAGGCTAAAGTAAAAAGGGTTTGTGGTTTGAGGCCTGCTGAGGCAGGCATTTCATTGTTTGAGGTTTGATGCAGCCTTCGGCTGCGTTTGAGGTTTGTTGCCTGTAGATGAGTTTGCCGATGAGCGTTATTGGAAAACTTAACCGGGGTTTGATATATCATAGGGATGTGTGACTGGTCTTGCTACACACTGGTAAACAGAAAAACGTCCCGGAGGGACAGAATGAAAAACAGATGGTTCGATTGTACTTTAATCCCTAATCCCTAAACCCTAATCCTCTAAACCCTAATCCTCTAAACCCTAATCCCTTAAACCAATTTACTTCATCTCTTTGTCAGGAACCGTATTTTCCTGCGACTACTTGTCTGAAATCCGGGATCGCAATAAGTGATCCGGTTTTCGGAAGTAAACAAATTTATTCATTAAAAAAGTAAAATTATGAAACGTAGTAAACTAAGATTCCAGGCAATGTTATTAGTTGCAATCATGTTTGTCGGACTGGCAGGTGTCTCCGGGACCCTCCAGGCACAATCCGTTAAACCCGTGACCGTACAATCTTCCAAAGATTTTAACGGGACCATCTCAGCTTTGAAGAAAGCAGTCTCTGGCGGGGGCATGATGGTACTGGCCGAGATCAACCAGGGTAAGATCCTGGAGATGACAGGACTGAAGATCAACGCCCATTCTTTTTTCATCGGTAACCCCAACATGGGGAAGAAGGCTTTCTCGGCAGATCCGGCAGTAGGTGTCGTGATCCCGGTGAGGGTAAACCTCTATGAAAAAGGTGGAAAGACCTATATCAATTATTTCAAACCTTCTGATTTGCTGGCCGGTTCAGGTAATCAGCAGACCCTGATGATAGCCAAAATGCTGGACAACAAACTGGGTAAGATGGTGAACATGCTTTCCAAATAATAAAAGATGAAGGAGACTCGTCCGGGAACCGGACGAGGCCTCTTTTTTATATCAATACAATAGAAATCATGAAAAAAGATGAATTCATACAACTGATCCTGGCCGCGATCGTTCTGGGACTGGCGGGATTATCCCCCAACCTCTTTGCTGCTGCCGAGGCCGGTATTGCCAGCCTTTCACAACTGGCCCTGTTTTTTCTAATCCCTTCAGTGGTCCTGATCTTTGTCGTGATCGCCATGACCCGTTTCCTGAAATACGACCTGCTGAAAAAACAGATTTGGAACGGTATTCTGGCAGGACTGGCCGGAACCGTAGGACTTGAGATCGTTAGAGAGATCGGCTTCCGTCTCGGTGGTATGCCGGGGGATATGCCAAAACTGCTGGGCGTACTGATCCTGGACCGGTTCGCCTATGGCCCCAACTTCTGGTCCAATGTGGCCGGATGGTCGTACCACTTCTGGAATGGTGCTGCCTTCGGAATCGTCTTCAGTCTGTTGGTTGGACAGGGAAAGAAATGGATGGGCGTTGTTTATGGTATTCTGGTAGGTATTGGTTTTATGGCCAGTCCCGTACCCCGTGCCCTCGGTATTGGCAGCTTTGGACTGGAATTCAGGGGCGGATACCAGTTTGCCCTGACAGTGACACTTGCTCACATCGCTTTTGGCGCAGTGGCAGGATGGGTTATCTACCGGAAGAACAAAGGTATGCCGGATATCCTGACCAGGGCGAGACAGTCTTTTGTATGCCCGGTAAGAAAGGCTAAAAGCTGAAACTCAAAGAGAAAAGGTTCTTTGGTGCTGGTTACTGGTTGCTGGTTACTGGTTGCTGGGTGCTGGGTGCTGGGAAGGAATGTCAACGGCCTTTTAATTCATCGGAAGAGAGATATTTTATGGTTGACATCATGCTGTTTTCCGAGAATACCGGCTTTAAGGTAGCCAAGGGTGCACGTTTTATATCCACGCTGGCATTAGCATATTTGTCATCAAAGACCCGGACCATCGGGGAATGAAGTACCGGCCATAATCCTTTGACAATGTTGGTTGGTTCGTCGCCGCTAAATGCAAGATAGCTGTATTTGCCGTAATGAGGAAGTTTGCTGACCAGTCCGCCAATGGCTTTCGGGTTATCGAAAGCAATGAAAACCGTTTGCCTGCTCACGTCGTCCTTATTAAATAGAGTGAATACAAAACTGTTATCTTTTCGTGGGGTTCTTTCCTTCCCGAACCAGACACTGTCGGAACTGAATCCTGCATGGTATCCGGATAGTTGTGTGTTCAATGCACAGACAAACTGACAGCGGTTAACGGATCAGAATAAGTCATCAGACCGGGTACAATATTAAGAAAAATACAAAAACAATACCCTAATTATTTCAGCCAGTCAACCTTTGCCTGGCCGTCCGTCAGGCAGGCAATCCCAATCATGTCAGCGG
>WFSC01000271.1 GCA_015486185.1 Bacteroidales bacterium
CTTTGATGACCGTATCTGCCCGGCGGTCTGCCAGCGTAAGAGGAGAATGATCCGCTTTAATGGTTATCTCCTGATCTTTCATTCCATAAACCTCCAGAATAGCCGCTCCGGCATTAAGGGTAGCCTGAAAAGCCAGCTTTATCCATGTGTCCGGTATGTTAATTGCCTGCATAATTCATATTTGTTGTAATACTTTTTTATTGACCTCCACTCTCCCTCGCAAGGGAGTCCTTATTTGCATTTTTTTTATTGCACCTCACCCAAAACTTTCTTCAAAAGTTTTGACCTCTCCTCAAGCAGAGGTACAAGCGGAACCCCGGGGCAGAGCCCCGAGGAATTCTTTGATTAAAAATATTTCAAACTTAAAATAGTAATGGCTACGATCATATAGAGTACTGTCAGAGGAAATCCGATCCGGAAATAATCATTGAATTTGTAAGCTCCCGGTCCGTACACCATCAGGTTGGTCTGGTAACCCATAGGGGTCATAAAATTGGCTGCCGAAGCATAAGCTACTACCAGAATAAAAGGCATGGCCGGCACATGTAATTGTAATGCAACGGATAACGAAACAGGAAACATGATCGCTACCGCCGGCATGTTGGTTACATAGGCGGCAATGACAGTGGTAATTATATATATGCCTGTTAAAACAGCCACTTTCCCAAAAGGAATAAGCAAGGCTATGACATAACGTGCTACCAGATCGGCTGCTCCGGTTTTTATCATGGCCGTCCCCAATGCCAGCGCCATGACAATGATCAGCCCCAGGTTATAGTCAATGCTTTTTGTCAGTTCTTTTGGATTGGTCATATGTATGATCAGTATGATCATCAACAGTACGACCAGTCCCATGAGCAACGAGATCAACTTCAGGGCCGACAAAACAATTATAAGGGCAAGTCCGCTCAATAATATGGCAATCTTATATCCCTCTACTTTCTCCAGTTCTTTTATCTTGGAGATAAAATAAAAATCATGCGTATCCCGCGAAAGTGTATGAAAATTATTGCTGGCATATAACATCAGTACATCGCCGGCCTGTAACACGGTATCACGGATACGGGGCGGCAGCGATTCTTCATTGCGGTATATGCCGATAACTGCAGCATTGAACCGGGAACGGAAATTTACTTCCCGTAATGGCTTACCGATCATAGATGAATTGGGAGAGATCACGATCTCCAGTAAATTGACATGCTTTTCCCGCTGAAGCATACCTGCAGACGGAATAGATAAACCATATTCGGATTTTGTCAGCAGGGAAATGCGATTGTTTTCTCCGGCGAAGGTCAGTTTATCCCCTTTTTCAAGGATCAGATTATTGGAAACAACGAAAATACGTTTTCCCATGCGGTGAATTTCTACCAGATATAACCCGGGCAGGTTACGCAACCCGGACTCTTCTATTGTCTGGCCCACCAATGGAGAATTGTTTTTTAGCTGTACCTCAATGAAATAGGTACGCAGACTGGTGTCTGATATCTCTTCTGTATCCTGCCTGGAAGGAAGGAGCTTTTTTCCCACTAATAACAAATAGATCCCTCCCAATATGATCATAGGTACGCCAACCCAGGCAAAATCGAAAATACCAAGACCCGGTAAACCGGGTATAATATGCTGGTCGGTTACCATACCATTAACGATCAGGTTGGTTGACGTACCGATCAATGTGGCACTACCACCAAGGATAGCTGCATAGGAGAGGGGTATCAACAATTTCGAAGGGGAGATATTATACCTTTTTGACCATGTACGGACATAGGGCATCATGACAGCAACCAACGGAGTATTATTCAGAAAGGCCGAGAAAACAGAGACCATAAAAACCATCCGGCTCATAAATCCGTTATAGGAACGGGCTTTTCTGAAATAACGGTCAAAAATGATCTCTGCAATGGCTGTTTTCCGGATCACTTCCCCTATCATCAGTAACAATATAATGATCATTACCTGTTCATTGGCAAAACCGCTGAGTATTTCTCCGGGAGTAAGAACACGAAAAATACCAAGTACTACAACACCGATAACAAAGGTAAAGGCAGGCCCCAGTAACCCCGTATATAAAGATACGATGATAAAGATCAGAACGACAAATACCAGGACAATTTCAAAGGTTATCATAAAGATAGGCCGGCCTCGTTATATTATAATATCACAGGCCAAAAATAAGAAAACTACAGGATTTATGTCAATGCTGAAGAAAAAACCTTCGGGAAAAAGGGAAGATTAAAAAGGATTCTTAAAAGGCAGGAATGTCATGAAATCCGCATGATGAACGATGTAGGCTTCAGTTGTTCTTTTCACCAGGTCTCCTTCGGCAGCATGAGCCGCAATGATATGACATACTGCCGGTGGAATACCACATTCTTCGGCCAGAGATACCCCTGAGAAGGGATGTCGCAGATACTTTCCGTAACGACCCTGTATGGCTTTCCCGTTCTCATCCAGTTCATACTCAAGCAACTTGCCCACATCGGCCAGGATAGCGCCTGATATCAGTACATCCATATCAACAGGAAGTGACTCACCAAAGAATTCCTGCATTTTCTCTCCGCTGTCATGCGCAATTTGAACCACACACCGTTTGTGGGCCATAAAGCTGACCTTCAGGTCAGGGCCGGCCAGAAGGGTGAAAGGTATGCGCTGCAGATCTTCAGCCGTCAGCACACTGCGTTCCAAAGCCCGGCGCCATACCTCTGCAGTCTTTTCCCGCAACGCTTCATCCTTTATCCAATTTAACTCGGGCCAGAGATCATAGATTTTGTCTTTTTCTCTCATGGTGTCGTGTTTTATAGCTATGAGACGCAAGGTCTTGCGTCTTTACAACTCTTTTCTTATTCATTCACTCATTCAATCATTCTATCATTCAATCATTTTCTCAATGATCGCATCCGTCATCTCCTGTGTCGAGGCGGCAC
>WFSC01000272.1 GCA_015486185.1 Bacteroidales bacterium
AACCGTAATACAACCATTTTCTTTCACCAGTAAGAAAAAGAACATTCGCTTTATCCGGATACATGCTAAAAATACGGGCAGGTTACCGGCCTGGCACAACGCGGCCGGAGGAAAAGCCTGGCTGTTTATAGATGAAATAGAAATAAGATAAAAAACTTAAACCTTTAATTTTTCAACCATGAAAACAAAACCGTATGTAATCCTTTTTTCATTGTTTCTGATCCTGTTTTTTTATTCCGGCTGTCAGAACCATAAAAAATATCCTTTCATGAATTCTGATCTTCCGGTTGATCAGCGGGTAGATGATCTGGTAAGCAGGATGACACTGGAAGAGGAAGTCAGTCAGATGCAAAACCATGCTGTGGCTATTCCGCGGCTGGGTATCCCTGAATACAACTGGTGGAGTGAATGTCTGCACGGTGTAGCACGTAACGGTGTGGCTACGGTCTTTCCCCAGGCCATTGCCATGGCAGCTACCTGGGATCCTGAACTGATCCACCGGGAAGCAGATGTTATATCCACCGAAGCAAGAGCCAAACACCATGAAGATGTGAGGAATGGTAAGCATGGTATTTATCAGGGACTGACTTTCTGGTCGCCCAATGTCAACCTGTTCCGTGATCCACGGTGGGGCAGGGGACAGGAAACCTACGGTGAAGATCCCTTTCTCGAATCACGTATCGGAGTAGCCTTCGTAAAAGGTTTGCAGGGGGATGATTCGAAGTATTTAAAGGTGGTTGCCACTCCCAAACATTTTATCGTTCATTCGGGTCCCGAACCCTTGCGGCACGGCTTTAATGCCGTTACTTCCGAAAGGGATTTCTTCGAATCCTATCTGCCTGCTTTCAGGGCCACCGTGATGGAAGGAGGTGCTTATTCTGTAATGGGAGCCTATAGTGCCTATAAAGGTATTCCCTGCAATGCCAGTCATTACCTCCTGGATACGATCCTGCGACAACAACTGGGTTTTAAGGGATATGTAGTATCAGACTGTGGGGCTGTAAGGGATATTATGACTGGACATAAAATGGCCAAATCTCTGGAAGAAGCTTCGGCATTGGCTGTCAGTGCCGGATGCGACCTGGATTGTGGCGGTGAGTACAGTACCCTGCCCGAAGCTGTAAAACAAGGACTTATCAGTAAAAAGGAAATTGACAGGGCTGTGAAAAGACTTATGAAAGCCCGTTTTATGCTGGGCATGTTTGATCCGCCCGAAAAGGTGGCATATGCCCGTATCCCATTTTCTGAGAACGATACAAAAGAACACCGGCAACTGGCTCGTCTGATAGCAGAGAAAAGTATGGTTTTGCTGAAAAATGATAAAGGCATGCTACCACTTTCAAAAAAAATAAAAAAGATCGCTGTCGTCGGCCCATATGCAGATAACCTGGATGTTCTGGTCGGAAATTATCATGGTACACCATCCCATCCGGTTACTTTTTTACAGGGCATTCGCAATGCGACCGGAGAAAACATAAAAATTGCCTATGCTGAAGGAGTTGAACCGCTTGAGAGATATGCAAGAATGAAGGTGGTAAATGCTCATTTTACCATTCCTCCCGGTCAATCCGGCGTATTTGGCCTGAAAGGAGAGTATTTTGATAACGAAAATCTGAAAGGAAGACCTGTGATGGTTCGTACCGATACGATCATGCGGCATTACTGGGCTTTACGTTCCCCGGGTAAAAATATTCCTGCCGATCATTTTTCCGTTCGCTGGAGTGGCTATTTTGTTTCTCCTGTCACCGGTCCGGTTGAAATGGGGATCGTTACAGATGATAGGGGACGGCTTTATTTTGATGATAAACTGGTAGTGGATAATTGGGATCATCCGGAGATCAACAAAATAAAAACATTCAAAACCAGCCTTGAGAAAGGAGAAAAATATAAGATACGGATCGAATATGCAGATATTAAAGGATACGCTGGTATCCGATTCGAATGGCATATGTTACCGGCTGAATCGAACAAGGATAAACTAATACGGGAAGCGGTAAATAAATCAAGAATGGCAGACGTAGCTATAGTGGTTGTGGGCATCTCTCCCCGGCTTGAAGGAGAGGAAATGGCTATAAACCTGAAAGGGTTTAAGGGAGGTGACAGGACGAGCCTCAGGCTACCTGATTCGTATGAAGAGTTACTGAAAGCTGTTTACGCCACAGGTACTCCGGTAGTACTGGTGCTGACAGGTGGGAGTGCCCTGGCTGTAAACTGGGAGCAGGAACATATTCCTGCCATCCTGATGGCCTGGTACCCGGGGGAAGAAGGAGGTAACGCCCTGGCAGATATTCTTTTCGGTAAATTCAACCCTGCCGGGCATCTTCCCGTAACCTTTTATCATTCGATCAACGATCTGCCGCCTTTTACAGATTATTTTATGAAAGGACGTACTTATCGTTTTTTTGAAGGAAAACCTCTGTATCCTTTTGGTTATGGATTGAGCTATACCTCTTTTAGCTATACCGGACTATCCCTTTCCAAAACTGAAACAGCAACGGATGATACCGTAAATGTACAGGTGGATGTGAAAAATACCGGTAATTATGACGGAGAGGAAGTGGTCCAGTTGTATGTACATAA
>WFSC01000273.1 GCA_015486185.1 Bacteroidales bacterium
ATCCTAAATTCAATGTCCGTTCTGAATTACCTGATTATCTGAGTGAAACAGAACTTCGCAAATTGCTTGAATATGCAGCAAAAAACAAGACCACTCGTGACTTTGCCATTATCAGTCTTTTGGCAAGTACAGGGCTTCGCCCCAAAGAAATTACCAGTATCAAACTCCATGATATATATTTAAACAAATTTTATATGAATGTCCGGGTAAAAGGCGGCTGGGTGAAAAAAACTGCTTTAAGCATTGCAATGGTAAATATTCTGACCAATTATTTTTCCAGCCGGATTGATGAATCAGATGCTTTATTTATCAACAAAAAAGGACGAACCGTTTCAACAGCTCTGCTTCAGCATCTTGTAAAAGATACCGGCAAAGATGCTGATCTGTCAAAGCCTCTTACCTGTAATTGCCTGCGCCATACTTTTGCCACCCATGCGGCAGATAAACATGGGAAAATTACTGCAAAAGCCTTAATGGGGCATAAGCGGCTCTGCACCACAGAAATATATACACATCTGAGTCCCCGTCATTTTAAAGGTACCATGAGAGAGCATCCTATAGACAATATGTTCAACACAAAAAACAGTCATGAGGCCGATTCGGATTGAAATCCGGATTTTATGATAGAATATAAAAAAACAGTCCCGGCAGACAGAGTTTTTAATCAATTTACAGGGAGTAACTTATGAATGATATCGTGAACGAATACATTGGCTATCTTGAAAATATGTGTGGGTTTGCAAAAAGGACAATCAAACAGCATTTGAGAATCTGCAAACTATGGATGGAATTTTTAAATTCATCAGCAGTAAATAAAAAACTTCTTAACGCAACACCAATGGATTTGCTTGCTTTTATTACATTCCGCCAGGAAAAAGGCAGGGTGAAAAATGTCACCATATCCAAAGAGCTGTGCGTAATAAGAACATTATATGCGTGGCTTCAGGATTTTAAAGCTCTTGAATTAAATCCCGCAGCCTCCCTTCCTGAACTTATATGTGAGCCTCCTGCAGAAAAAAAGTACCTGACTATAAAAGAATGTTTTCTTTTGCTGGAATCCATTAATACAGATAGCCTTATTGGCTTACGTGATTACACTATCATAGCATTATTATGGTCAACAGGTCTTCGCAGCGGTGAACTCTGTGCCCTTGAACGGCGTGATATAGACCTTAGGGAAGGCTGTCTGATTGTAAGAAAAGGCAAAGGCGGAAAGCAACGTCAGGTATTTTTTCCTGATAAAATGACTGAATTTATGACACGATACTGGATATTGATACAAGGTGATCAGGATACACCGCTTTTTTATGCCTTATCCATAAACGGAACCAGGAAACAAAAGCATGCCAGGCTGAGCCGGTCCCGACTTGCAGACATTGTCAGGCTGAGAAGCAATGAGGCTGGAATAACCAAAAAAGTCAGTCCTCTGACATTCCGGCATACCTTTGCCACACATATGTATGAAGCAGGTGTTGTTATGAGGGACATAAAAGAGATCCTCGGACATGATGATGAAACTGAAACTACAATTTATGTGCATATCAGCGTTGATACTGCCAGGAAATTCATAGAAGATCATGTTGCAAACCCGGTAAAATACATACACGGAGGCCGCAAATGAATGCATGTATTTCAGTATCCGACTTTGATCTTCACCTCGAAGATTATCACGATCTTCGGATAAATGTTCTGAATCACCAGCCATCAGGGGTTGAGGCAAACAAACGTGATCTGAATTTGTTTTCCAATTACCTCCACACCAATGATATAAAAAAAATTACCGGCGATGAAATGCTGAACTTTATTGGATGGCTGCGCAAAGAACGTGATAACAAGGCAGGTTCCATCAACCGAAAGGAATCTTCCATAAGAAGTTATTTCAAATATCTGCGTTTCAGTCAGGTAAAAGGTGCCGATGCTTTTCCTATTGAAAGTCTGCCAAGGGCACGGGAACCCTATTCAGGACCAATTGAGGCTCTCACACCGGAGGAAGTTATAAAATTGTTGAATTCTGTAGATAAAGACAGTGTCCTGGGTTTCAGGGATTTTGTCCTCTACACATTATTGTACAGCCTGGGGCTTCGCATCAGTGAAGCCTTGAATATAAGTATTGAAGATATCGATTATGAGAATAAAGTATTTCATATCCATGGAAAAGGGCGTAAGAAAAGAGCACTTCCCCTTACAGAATATCTTCTTGAAATAATTAACAAATGGATGATTTACCGCTTTAAACCTTGATACCGGAAGGCGGATCATATCTCCCATAAATGAAAATATTTCATACCTGAAAGCAGAAAACGCCGGCGGCAGACATATATTAATGCAGCCCCTTTCCCGGATTGCCCCTTATTATATTATGGTTGATGACCTTTCAATAACAAATATAAACCGGCATCATAAATTTAATAACGGCACATGGAAACCGGGAAGAATGGCGGTGGAGACATATCCGGATAATTATCAGG
>WFSC01000274.1 GCA_015486185.1 Bacteroidales bacterium
ACGAACTGGCTTCAGAAATGTTGCGACTGCAGGATGCCGGAGCACATAATATCAATTTTGTTTCTCCTTCACATGTAATCTGGCAAATGGCAGATGCCGTTGTGACGGCCCGTAAAAAGGGATTGTCCATTCCTGTTGTTTATAATTCTGGTGGGTACGATTCCGTAGAAGCCCTCCGTGAGATCCGGGGTTTGGTAGATATCTTCATGCCCGACATTAAATATATGGATAATGCCCTTGCCAAAAGGCTTTCAGGAGCAGGGGACTATGCCGATATTGTCCCCGGGGTACTTCAGGAAATGTTTGAACAATCGGGTCCGCTACAGACCGGGAGGAAAGGAGTTGCCACCCAGGGAATGCTTATCCGGCATTTGGTTCTGCCCGGTCACCTGGAAAACAGCCGCAAATGCCTTGAGCTTATCGCCGGTATTTCTCCGGATATACCTGTCAGCCTTATGTCGCAATATACACCTCAGTTCAAAGCCGTTTCCTATCCTGATATCAACCGGCATCTCCGGGCACAGGAATATCATGAAATGGTAGATTATGCCCTCTCGATCGGACTGAATAATCTTTTTACCCAGGACATATCGAGTCAGGATCAGTATCTGCCGGACTTTAACAACGAAAAGCCTTTTGGTTAGTTTCTTCCCTTCATCCTGTGCGGCCACTGTTCTGGCTTAAAAATATCCACTTACGATGAGTTATTTATTGTACATTTGTGATCACCTGCCGGTATGCTTTTTGTTATGTATTATTAAAAAACTAAGTGTACAGAAAAAAGACAAACATCTAAAATTAAAACGCCATGATACTTAAAAGAACATTTTTCGTTTCCCTGTTTATCCTTTTTCCCGGTTTTTTATATGCGCAGGATAAAGATATCCGTTTTCTGGATGATTTCCGTTTTCATGAACAAGCGGTAAACCCTAATGCAGGGGTAATCAATTCTTATAAAGATGTTGAGGGATCCCCATATCTTTTCCCGGATTTCCGTACGACAGACATTTATACCAAAGATGGCAAGCATTATCGCGGATTGATCAGATATGACATGTACACTGATGAAATGGAATTTAAGATCAATAAGCAAACCTTTTGGGTTTCTGCAAAGGAGAATATTGCAAAGATCGTTCTGGATGGGAAGACCTTTCTGTATCTGAAAAGTAAAGGAGCTAATAAAGGCGGTTATTTTGAGTTATTGGTGGATGGACCCTGCCGGTTACTGGCCAAACATCAGGTCAACTTTATAAAAGCTGAAAAAGCCAAACCCTACCAGGAACCCAGTCCGGCCCATTTTGAACAAAAAACGAATCTGTATTATCTGAGGGAAAAAGGAAAACCCTTGTTTCTTATCAAAAATAAAAAAAGCTTGTTGAAATATTTAAATGATAAAAACCAGGAGATCGCCTCCTTTATAAAAAAACATCGTGTCTCATCCTCCCGGGAAGGAGACCTGAAAAAACTTATATCTTACTATAACAGCCTTTTCGGTTCCGGCAAATAGACATGAACCTGGTTCATTTGTGTCGCGGGGGACAAGCCCTGCAGTCAATCTTCAGGTACCCAGTCCTCAATGATAAGCCGCTTACCATATTTACGGATCACAAGTTTTTGCCGATCACGCCAACCCAGCTCTTTTATATACTTCATTGGGATAACCAATGCATAACTGGTACCTCCGGCAATTTTTGTCAAATGCCTTACATAACTTTCCTTTGATTTTTTTCCCTGCTTTCCCATTTTAATAATTTATAATTACACAACATAATCTACGTAGGCACCTACGTAGATTTTATTTCTCATAACAAATATAAAAAACTATTTTATAATTATTTATATGATTTATTAATAATCCGCTTTTTATTAACTTTTAAATCAGGGAATACCTTAGGGCTTAGTCCCGGGAGTCCCCTTATCATGACTGTATTTTATACTGACTCGGGAAAGCGGCAGGTTTTTCGTAACCCTGTAGTGTTTTTTCGGGAAAAACCGTTTATTTTGTGACGGGTAAAATTGGGTGAATGAATTACATAGACATCATTCTGGGAATTTTTTTATTATGGGGAGCCATAAAAGGGTTTAAAAACGGCCTCATTATAGAAACGGCATCGTTGGTGGCATTGTTTCTCGGTATTTACGGTGCGTTACGTTTTTCCTACTATACTTCAGATCTATTGGTGGATAAATTTCATCTTACTACGCAATATCTTTATATCATTTCTTTCATCATTACTTTTGTTGTTATAGTGATACTTGTACATTGGCTGGCCAAAGTTCTTGACAAACTGATAAAAGCCATTGCAATGGGTTTTATCAACCGGCTTACGGGGGTTCTTTTCGGTATTATCAAAGTGGCATTTATCCTTAGTCTTTTATTGTTACTTATAAATTCACTGGACCGTAAAGCTCATTTTCTGCCACAGGATGAAGTCAATAAATCCGTACTATACCAACCGGTATCCAGATTTGCACCGGCTCTTTTTATGTACCTGCATTTTGAC
>WFSC01000275.1 GCA_015486185.1 Bacteroidales bacterium
ATGCTGACCAGTTGCAGTGGCGGAGTAGCGGTGGTAAATATCGATAATGGCTTTGGAGCCGGATACTATGCCAGTATGATCAATCGTTCATGAAACCTGTTATACTTCTCTCAACGGCTTATTTGCCACCGGTACAATATCTCTCAAAGTTTCTGTCCGGCAGCATACTTATTGAAAACGATGAAAACTACATCAAGCAAACCTACCGCAACCGTTGTATCATTGCCGGACCAAATGGTTTACAGACTTTGGTCGTTCCGGTAAAAAGAGGTAGTTTTCATAAAACTCATATAAGGGATATTGAAATCGAACAGGATCTTTCCTGGATCAATAATCATTTAACCACACTCAGAACGGCGTATCAACACTCCCCTTTTTACGAATACTATATTGATTATCTCAGGCCGGCCTTTACTGAAAAAACACGCTTTTTACTGGATCTGAACACCCATTTGCTGGAGATCATCCTGCAACTCACAGGTATATCAGCCCGTTTCTCCTTTACCGGAAAATATTACGCCACAGTAACAAAAGGGGAAATATGGGACTACCGGGAAACGATCCATCCAAAGAAAGTACTTGATGATCCGTTGTTCGAACCGGTACCTTATCATCAGGTATTTGACGACCGTTATCCTTTTCAGCCAAACCTGAGTATCATTGACCTGTTATTCAATGAAGGCCCGGAGAGTCTTTCCATATTAAGGAAGACTAAAAATAAAAGTTTACGGTAGCTGTAACCCTGTGCCTTCCCTTCCAGGTGGTAGCGTAATCTCCATTGATGTTCGGATACAAAACATAGTTCTCATTGTGAGTAAGATAGGAATATCCGAGATCGATCGAGAACATACCGCTCCTGTACCCTATCCCGCCGCTGTAGGATATGGTGGAAGCATTTTTATTCAGTTCGGTTGATTTATAGGGACTGCCGTAATAAGCCATCCCTGCCCGCAGGAAAGCAGCACCCAACCGGAATTCAGCTCCTCCACGTATATTACTGGTCCCTTTATAGGCATCACGAATATTTTGGTTAATAGGGGAAAAATCATAATTATCTCCCCAGTTCCTGAAGCTCATTCCGGTATAATCAACATATTCATAATCCAGGCTCAGCAGGCCCAATTTCTTAAATTGTAATGCAACACTACCAACAAAATGAAAAGGAGAATTTAGTTTATAGTCGTAATAACCATCCGGAGAATTGCTTGTATAAGTAGTGTTTCCCTGATCATCCGGTGTATCAAAGCCCGACTCCATGTAGGATTTATAATTATCATGCAGTTTGTAAACCGATGGAAAATGGACGGCAGCACCAAGCCTCAGGGCCGGTACAGGCCGGAATATAGCTCCCAGCTCACCGGTAAAAGCGGTACCGTGAGTACCTAAAGAATAGAGATAATCAAAATACTTAAAATCATAGATCTCATTATTTACATCCTCTTCCCTGTGCCTTGTGTCCCGGTTAAAGTCGATCGTACGGATGGTAAAAGTACCTCCTATATAAAATTTATAGCCATAGTTGGCTGCAAAAGAAAAGTTTGTTTCGCTATGATTGCCGTATGTACTCACACGTCTGCGTTGTGACTCACCATATGTCGAATTAGGCTGGTCACCATACTGTGACAATACGGATCCATAGGAGGCAGGCTGGCCGGTTATCGTATCTATCAGCCAGGTATCAAAAGCCAGTCCCTCTTGATAATCATCCAGTTGATCCAGGCTTTTTCCGTTGGCATTATCCACAAAGTAATCAAGCATTGAATGATCATTATTTATGGCAGAGATCGTCATATACTGATAAAAATCCGTCCGTTTCACATAGGAAAAACCAAAATTTAAATTTGACCAGCCATTGTCATTGCCGGTGCTGTAAGCATACACCATGCCTATATTACCCAAGGAAAGCCGGGAATCGGAATCGTAGGCTTTTGTCCCCAGGTAAGTAGTATGTGTATTATCATATATATAAGTGGGTGAAACAGAGAATGTGCTTCTCCGGTAAACGGCCATCCCTGCAGGGTTGAGGCTTAAAGCAGAGATATCGGCACCAAGAGCACCAAAAGCACCTCCCATACTCATTGACCGGGCTGAATTACCGGCATTAAAAAGTTGGGAGTAACGTAAAGCGTCTTCCTCATTCTGGGCAAAAAGCCAAACCGGGGAAAGAACGCTGATCAGAATTGTCAGAAATATATTTCGCTTATTCATTGTATTATATTTTATCCGGTTAAAATTACATGAACAACAGACAAAAAAATCACATCCGGTCAGGTATAACAGGGTAATTAAGAATTAAAAGATTCAATAGCATTCACCCGTGAATCAGCGTCTTCTCCCGCCACTTCCTGAAGAACGGGTAGAGGTGGATGAACTTCTCGGAGCCGAGAAGGAAGACGACGACGAACGATTAAAGGATGATGAAGAAGGGGTATAGCTTCTTCTTGGTGCGCTATAGGTCGAACTGCTACGTCTTACCGGGGGAGAATAGCTTCTTCTTTTAATGGTAGGAGATGAAGTTACCGACCTCGACCGTGATGTACCGACGCTATGAGAAGGGTTATAGTTATAAGATGGACGGGCTGTTGTCCGGGTTGATCTGGTATTAACATACCGTGGGATATACGTTCTTCCGGTACTTCCCGTACTCCTGTGTTCCCTTACGGAAGTATTTGCAGTTGAATGTTGTGGCAGACGTGTAGTCCTGACATGGTTACCACCTTCAGAAACGCGCCTGGGCTGATAAGTCGTGGTACGTGTGTTGGCCTGTTTGGCAGTGGCAGTTGTTCTGGTTTCTGTACTTCTGGTAGAAGTAGCAGTAGTAGCGGTTCTGGGCTGTGAAACAGTGGTAGCAGTACCGGTACTCCGGGTCCTGGTGCCCACTCTTCTTGAATCGGTCGGAATAAAACTGCTCTTTTCCGGGGCGGTAGTTGTTGTAGTACCCGGCCCGTACAGACGGTTTGAAGCGATTGAATTACGGTGTCCGTATTTCGGATTATAATTCTCACCGTTTTCGCGATAAATTGGATAATAGTTACCATAATATCCGTAATACCCTCCATAGTATGGATAATACCCACCACCATAGTAAGGATAAAATGAATACGGTGAATAAAACCATGGATCGTAATAAGGCATCCCGTAACCTAACCCATAGCCGAAACCGAACCCTAATGAAAAGCTCAGACCCGGATTATAGAATGGATCATAATACCCTCCGCCATAGAACGGGTCATAATATCCGCCATAGAATAAAGGATCATAGTAACCCATTCCGAAAGACGGATAGAAGAAATGATTGATACGGGCAGCATAGGAACCATTATAATTGTTGATTACCACGTTTCCGCCCTGGTTAGCCTGAGCTTCCTGGGGACTCAGTTGCAAGGTATCTTCATTATAATTATTATCCCTGTACTGGTTATCAATAGCAGAAAAGACCTCATCGCCGGAAGTTTCTGCCGGTTGCTGTTCAACCGTTTTACTTTTCCGTGAATTAGTCTGTGCTGTATTATTAGCAGCCACAG
>WFSC01000276.1 GCA_015486185.1 Bacteroidales bacterium
GTACCAATCAGATGTGAATCCCTATTGCTTGAAAGCCCTTAAATGGAAAGACGGGAAAGGGGATATCGTACGGGATTTTGTGAACTCCTGCCGGAAGTACGGTATCCAACCAGGCATTTACCTGGGTATCCGCTGGAATTCCTTTTTCGGGGTCCATAATTTCAGGGTAGAAGGTGAAGGACAATTTCGGGAGAACCGGCAGGCTTATTATAACCACATGGTTGAAGGTATGGTAAAGGAAATATGTACGCGTTACGGGGAGTTGTTTGAGATCTGGTTTGACGGAGGGGCTGACAGTCCGGACCGGGGAGCGCCGGATGTACTACCCATCGTAAAACAATATCAACCCAACTGCCTGTTTTATCATAATGCACAACTGGCTGAGGCACGCTGGGGCGGTTCGGAAAGCGGAACGGTTCCTTATCCCTGCCGGGCCACTTTTCCTTATCCCTCGACGGATGGCATTTTATATCCGGAGATAAATAAAAATAATTATGCCTTATTAAAACATGGCGACCCTGAGGGAAAATACTGGATGCCTGCCATGTCAGATGCCCCCCTGCGTGGATATAACGGACGCCATGAATGGTTCTGGGAACCGGGTGATGAAAGCCATATTTTCCCTGTGGAACAACTTATGAACATGTATCTGCAGTCGGTAGGCCATAACTCCACGCTGATCCTGGGTATTACACCGGATACCAGCGGACAGATACCCGGGGCCGATGTACAACGGATGAAAGCCTTCGGAGAGGCGATCAGGGAACGGTTTGCCAAACCGATTGCCTCCGCTTCCGGGGAAAACAAGAAGTTGGTACTGACCCTGCCGCACCCTCAGGCAATCCATGATATTGTTCTTATGGAGGATATATCAAAAGGAGAAAGGGTGAGACAGTTCTCGGTGGAAGGATATAATAACGGAAAATGGATAACACTCTTTGAAGGAACTTGTATAGGGCACAAACTGATCATCCCGGTAGAAAGGCAAAAAAATATTGGCAAACTACGTTTGCATATATCCAGATCAACCGATACCCCTCATATCCGTACTTTCTCCGTATTCTGACTTTGCTATCAAAGCAGAATAGTTTATTTTTGTTATCAGTGGTTAAAACGGTTTAATCTATATGGTCCTATTCAGATCTTTGGTTATAATGGTGGGAATCATTTTTCTGATTCCGCCAAAACTTCCGGCAGATACGATCCCTGTGAACAAATATCTGTATAGCCTGGTTTCCGTTAGTTCGGACAATACGAACCATCCTGCTGCCGACGCTTTTGATATGGATACAACCACCTGGTGGGCCCTGTATAATTCGGGAGGATATTCACTGCCCGGAGAGATGATCATCGATCTGGGAGACACGCTCGATGTGAGCGGTTTTAGTTATTTGCCGAATAGTAAGAGCCCGAAAGCCAAAGCGGACAGTTTTGCATTTTTTGTTTCTATGGATCCGGGCCGGTGGAGCGATCCGGAGCTGGCCGGCATCTTCGACTGGCAGGGCCAGACTGATACAAAGCGGCGAACTTTTTTCTTCGGGCCTGCCAAAGGACGGTACGTAAAGATCATGTACCTGACCAATACCGATCCGGCCAGTGATAATGTGCATACCTGCGATCTGGTCGTTTACCGGAGTGCTTATCCTGTCACTGCCTACAAAAAAAATCAGCAGATCTCTTTTTCCTATATCCCCGAGCAGTTTACGAGAGATCACTACCTGAAACTGCAGGCTTTTTCTTCCTCGGGGTTGCCTGTTTATTATCAGGTGATCTCCGGTCCGGTAACATTATCACATGACACTGTTTTTTTTACCGGACAGGCCGGGATCGCAAAGATCCTGGCATGGGTGGAAGGGAACGATACACTATATCCCCGGCAAGTGACCCGTACGTTTGCCGTAACGGATCTGAATGCTTTTTATCCGGTTATTTATACGAACCTGTCGGAAGATCGCCCTGTTCGTATGCCTTCACTGGCAGGCTATCCTTTGTGGTTCAGGACTTCTATTGATTACGGGGACCAGTTGCAGATCACCGGTTTTGATATTACGGTAGATGGAGAAGCACAGGATGTATTCATTAAGGACCATACGGCGGTTGTCAACTGGACACCGGATTCGTACGGGGTACATACCGTTCATGTAGCCGTTTCTGCTTCGAACGGGAATACGGCTGGTAAGGATTATATTATTACGGTAAGTCAGGACATCGATTCTACTACGATCCGCGGTCTGGACCATATTCTGATCAATTTTCCCAATCCGGGGCAGGTGGCACGTGACACTATGCACCTGCCTCAGTTTACCGGAGGGTATAATAAGCTGACCGGACATTTTTTCGTTTCCTGCCCGGATATTCCCGGAGGCTGTGACGACTGGGACCGGGGGGCCAGTCTGGAAGTGCTGGCGCCCAACGGACAATGGGTTGGGATCATCCGCTATATTACCCCTTATGGCGTGGCTTGTGGTCACACCATCGATCTGACTGATTATATGTCTATCCTTCAGGGAGATGTGCCATATCGTCTGACTATTGATACCTGGGGAACGGGAGGCTGGCTCGTCACACTGGATCTGGAATACGGGAAAGGGACACCCGATTATCTGTATAGTACGGTGGATGTCTTGTGGAATAAGACTTTTCCCTTTGGTGATCCTGCCAACCTGCAGCCGGTACCACCCTCCAGGATCGATATTCACGATTATGCCGAAAAAGCCGTAATGAATGTGGTTACTACCGGCCATGGCTGGGGGGAGAACAATAGCCAGAATGCTGCGGAATTTTATCATGCCATAAATTATTTCGAGATCAACGGCGTGCGGATGTTTACACAGGATCTGTGGCAAACGTGTAACCCGAACCCGGATAATTGCACCGGCCAGAAAGGTACCTGGTATTACGACAGGGCGGGTTGGTGCCCCGGCTCCATTGCAAAATTATACCGGTATGATCTTTCAGGATATATCTCCCGGGATACCATTACCATAAATTATATTTTTGATCCTTCCTATGAGGATAAATGTAATCCGCACAATCCGGACTGTATTTCCGGAACGACCTGCCCCAACTGCAAGGATGGGTTCAATCCGGTATTTTATGTGTCGGCTAACCTGATCGCTTTCTCAAACCGGATGATCACGGAAGTTCATTCACCGAAAAATAATCCTTTGCCTGTAAATGATTTTGCTTTTGAGGTCTGGCCCAATCCGGTAAAGGATCTATTGCATTTTTATTGTGAAGAAGTTTTTGATGATGCCACTTTATCGCTCATTGATGCGTTCGGACATATCCTGGCGGAATATCATTTTGGCAGAAATGCTTCCCTGGCCGCCTTCCGGCTGGATGTATCAAAACTTCCGGCCGGGATCTACTATATTGGGATCAGGACACCTGACAGGTACGGTTTGCAAAAGATCATTAAATTGTAAATGGAATAACGGTATTTTGTGTTTACTTTTCCATACTCAGATCAGTAACAGATGCGATCATTAAAAACAGGCAGCAGGTGGTTTCTTCTCTCAGGATTATGGTTAACTTGCACACTGATTGGTTACAAAATTATTAACAAATCAAAAAAATGAAAAATCGGAGTTATATTTTGTTCATATTCCTTGCTTTTTATTCGCAAACTGCATGGGATCAGCCTGCCTCCTGTAAGTTAAATACGATTCCCCAAAACGATCTGAAAATGGACGGGTATGTTGGGAACAGGATAGATCTGATCATAAACAAGAGGATCCTGGCACAGGATTATGATTATCTGGTCGAACCGTTCCGGCATAAGAACGAAACCCATCTGTGGCAATCGGAGTTCTGGGGCAAATGGATGCTGGGAGCAGTCGCCGCATGGGAATATACCCATGATGCCGGACTCATGGATCACATGAACAAAGCGGTAGAAAATCTTATCGCCACGCAGTCACCTGACGGATACATTGGAAATTATGCTCCTGAAAACCGATTGACCAACTGGGATATCTGGGGCAGAAAATATGTGATGCTGGGACTGCTTCGCTATTATGAAATTACCCGGAATAATAAAGCCTTAAAAGCAGCCCGGGGCGAAGCGGATAATCTTTTGTCACAAGTTGGCCCCGGCAAGGTTAATATTATTAAAACAGGCTTTTATCATGGGATGGCCAGCAGTTCCATACTTGAACCTATGGTTATGTTATATAATAAGACCCATCAGAAAAAATATCTTGATTTTGCCAAATATATCGTTGCACAATGGGAAACCCCGGATGGTCCCCAATTGATCTCAAAAGCACTCAGGGGAATACATGTAGCAGACCGTTTTCCCCATCCGGAGAAATGGTTTTCACCTGAAAACGGCCAGAAAGCGTATGAAATGATGTCTTGTTATGACGGATTACTGGAACTGTATAAGATCACAGGGAATCCACAATACCTGAAGGCCGTGGAAATGACAGTCAGCGATATTATCCGGGAAGAAATAAATGTGGCAGGCTCAGGTACCTCTTTTGAGTGTTGGTATCACGGAAAGGAAAAACAAACCTTACCGACCTATCATACCATGGAAACCTGCGTGGCCGTTACATGGATGAAATTGAATTATAGTTTGTTCCGGATTACAGGAAAACCACTTTATGCTGACCAGATTGAAAGAACATTTTATAATGCATTGTTTGCATCAACGAGGTATGACGGAGCTGAGATCACAATGTATAGCCCTCTGCTCGGGTATCGGGAGAATGTTAAAGGTCAATGTAATATGAATATCACCTGCTGTTCGGCTAACGGTCCGCGGGGGTATATGCTTATGCCCCGTTTTGCGGTTATGACAGCTTCGAAAAAAATAGTTATAAATTTTTACAATGAATCTTCCGCTTTGGTTCCGGTATCTTCAAACAGTAAGGTAAAGATCATACAAAAAACGGATTATCCCGAATCTGATTCTATAAAAATAATTGTTTCACCGGATAGACCTGAGCCATTTACCCTTTCATTGAGAATCCCTTATTGGAGTGAGAAAAATGATTTATCGGTTAAAGGGAAAAAGATGGATGATCCTGTTCCGGGAACTTTCAAAAATATTACCCGTACCTGGAGAAAAGGCGATACTGTTGTCCTGCGTCTTGATCTTCGGGGACGTTTGATCACACAAAACAGACATTTTGCTATTTTGAGAGGTCCTGTTGTATTGGCCAGGGACTCTCGTTTTAATGATGGGTTTGTGGATGAAGCCGGCGTTATTTTGAATAATCATGACAGGGTTGACCTCCGGCCTGTTCAATCCAAACCCAAAGAAATATGGATGGCGTTTGTGGCTCAGATGAAAGTTGGAACAGGAGTCTCTGCTACTTCCGGTCCTCCGGCAGAGATTCATTTCTGTGATTTTGCTTCGGCCGGAAATACATGGGATAAAAAAACGAGATACCGGGTATGGATACCAATACCTTTAAATATTATGAACAAAAAAGGAATTGAATCTTATTGATTTTTTCAGAAACCAATCGGGGATATGGAACTATATTATTATATAAGATAAGGTCAGGTCAGGGAATGAAGTCACGGCATTAATAACGTTATTAATAACGGCAATTTAAAAAAGGGAGTCTAATGTTGTAAGGTTGTAATTTATTATGAAAAAGCTCTTTATAAAAGTTTAGGTTCAATTAAAATAATTCTGTTATGAAAAAAAATGTTTTACTTTTGGTTTTTGTGTTAGGCATCGTGCTTTCTACCACCAATGCCTGCCGGAACAGAACTTCTAAAAAAGCCGGGAAGCCGGTAAAACCGAACATCATCTATATCATGTCGGATGATCACGGATACCAGGCCCTGAGTTGCTACAACGGCAAACTTAACAAGACCCCTAATCTGGACCGTATTGCCAACGAAGGGGTTATTTTCACCCGTGCTTTTGTGACCAATTCATTATGTGCCCCCAGCCGGGCCACCCTTCTTACGGGAAAGTTCAGTAACAAAAACGGCCTGTACATCAACCGGGCGGGACACAATAATTTTGACGGCAGCCAGGAAACTTTCCCCAAATTGCTCCGGAAAGCCGGGTATCAGACTGCTATTGTGGGGAAATGGCACCTGAGATCCGATCCGACGGGTTTTGATTACTGGGATATCCTGCCGGGACAGGGCCAGTATTATAATCCTGATTTTATCGAAATGGGGAAAAAGAAAAGGATAGAAGGATATGTGACGAACCTGATCACGGACTATGCGATCAGGTGGCTGAAAGGAAGGGATAAAAACAAACCATTCCTGCTGATGGTCCATGAAAAAGCGCCGCACCGTCCCTGGATGCCGGATTCTACTACTTTCGGCCTGTATGAGGATGAGGATTTCCCGGTGCCTGATAATTATTTCGATAATTATGCAGGCCGGAGAGGGGCAAAGGAGCAGAAAATGAGTGTTATCAAGGACATGGATATTGCTTATGACCTGAAAATGGTTGACAAGGAAGGGGATATAAAAACCCGGTACCGGAAAATTATGGAAAATATGCTGAAAAGAATGACCCCGGCACAACGGGCTGCCTGGGACAGGGAATATGATCCGAAGATAAAGGCATTCAAGAAGGCTCACCTTTCGGGGGAGATGCTGGCCGTTTGGAAACTGAGGCGTTATCTTACCGATTACCTGCGTTGCGTGGCATCGGTGGACCGTAATATAGGCCGGCTCCTGGATTATCTGGATAGTACGGGCTTGTCGAAAAATACGATCGTGGTGTATTCATCCGACCAGGGCTTTTATCTGGGCGAACATGGCTGGTTCGACAAACGGTTTATGTATGAGGAATCTTTCCGCACCCCGCTGATCATGCGTTATTCCGGGTTTAAACGTAAGGGGAAGATAAAAGCGCTGGTACAGAATATTGATTTTGCCCCCACCTTTTTGGATTATGCCGGGGTGAAAGAACCGGCTGACATGCAGGGCGTATCGTTAAAGCCTTTATTGGAAAATCCGGCTACTCCCGCTAACTGGAGAAAATCATTGTATTATCATTACTATGAATTTCCCTGTGAACATTTTACCCGGCGTCATTATGGCATCCGCACCGAAAGATATAAACTGATCCGTTTTTATTATGATTTTGATGAATGGGAGCTGTTTGATCTGAAAAATGATCCGCATGAGATGCATAACGTTTACCATGATCCGCAATATGCCGGTGTGATCGATACTTTGAAAATACAGCTTGACAGCTTGCGGACCATGTATGGGGATACATTGCCTGATCCGGAATATATATCAAAATAAGATCCCGGCTTGTGATCTTAAGTTCATAACCTTGAAATTTTATCTTATGATTGTTGAAAATGAGTCGGTCAGAAAAGAAGATCTGGGTGAAGGTCTGGAACGCAAGATCCTGGCACATGGAGGCAGGATGATGATGGTAAAGGTATATTTTCAAAAAGGCGCCCGGGGAGCCGTTCATTCTCATCCCCATGAGCAGGTGAGTTATATTACCAAAGGCTCTTTTGAGGTGGAAATAGACGGGGAAAAGCAAATCCTGAAAACAGGGGACAGTTTTTATGTAGCCCCCGCTATTCCACATGGCGTGTTGGCATTGGAAGAGTCAACCATCCTGGATATATTTACACCCCAAAGGGAAGATTTTCTGGAATGAAAAAACAGGGTCCGGGAATGGTGATTAAACCGTAAAAATGGTTATTTTCGTTATTTGATTATGTTACACAATGATTTATTTTCAATGATCTAAAATTATAAAAGCCATGAAAAAAAGATTTTTGCTTATCGGCATGGGCCTCTTGCTGGGTGTTACGTTACATGCCCAGAACGGATGGCGTTATTTGTTTAACGGAAAAGACCTGAATGATTGGGTGCAGCTCAACGGAAAAGCTCATTATTATATGGAAGACAGTATGTTGGTGGGAGAGACTGTGCCGGGTTCGCCTAACAGTTTTCTGTGTACGAAAGATCATTTTGGGGATTTTATCCTTGAATTTGATGTTTATCTTGAGGCAGCGGTCAACTCAGGGGTTCAGATAAGGAGTGAAAGTACTCCTGATTATATGAACGGCCGGGTACATGGTTATCAGGTGGAGATCGATCCTTCGGTTCGGAAATGGACCGGAGGTATCTATGATGAAGCCCGGCGGGGCTGGTTGTATAACCTGGAACGTAATCCCAAAGGAAAAGAAGCGTTTCATATGGGTTACTGGAATCATTTTCATGTGGAAGCCATCGGAAATACCATCCGGACATGGGTCAACGGTGTGGAGTGTGCTAACCTGGTGGATGATATGACCCATTCAGGCTTTATCGGCCTGCAGGTCCATAACATTGGAAATAACAAGGAACTGGCAGGTAAAAAAATCCGCTGGAGAAATATCCGGATCATGACCGGCGATCTGGCAGCTCACCGCTGGAAACCGGATCCGGAGGTCCCGGTGATCAGCTATTTGAACAACCAGCTTACCGGACAGGAAAAAGCGGAAGGTTGGAAGCTCCTGTGGGATGGTAAAACAACCAACGGATGGCGGGGTGCCAAACTGGACCATTTTCCCGATAAGGGCTGGGTAATAAAAGACGGTGTGCTGACCGTACAGGCTTCCAACGGAGGAGAGGAAGGCGGCGGAGGTGATATTATCACCGATAAAACCTACCGGAACTTTGTGCTGGAGGTAGATTTCAGGATCACCAAAGGAGCCAACAGCGGCATTAAATATTTCGTTGACCCGACCCTCAATAAAGGATCAGGATCGGCCATAGGTTGTGAATTTCAGATACTGGATAATAAAAACCATCCGGATGCCAAAAAAGGAACCAATGGCAACAGAACGGTGGCGTCACTCTATGACCTGATTCCTGCACAGGCTGCGACAGAGCAGCTGCAGCATTATACAACCGTTACACCGGGAAACTGGTACCGTGCCCGTATTGTAGTAAAAGGTTGCCATGTGGAGCACTGGATCAACAATGTGAAAGTGGTGGAATATGACCGCTGCGGACAGATGTGGAAAGCCATGGTGGCAAGAAGCAAATATCATATCTGGCCCCATTTCGGAGAAGCAAAGGAAGGTTATATCCTGTTGCAGGATCATGGGAATGAGGTGTCGTTCAAAAATATCAAGATCCTGGAATTGAATAATTGTGAGGAGCAATAGATGTCGAAAAGTGGAAAAAGTCTTAAAAGTCACAAAAGTGAAAAAGGTCTCAGAGGCCATAAAGCATAGAGAAATGAGTACAACCTGTTAATTTCGGTTGCGCAACAGCCTGATAACTACTGTATGACAATTATAAGGCAGAAGTAAGAAGTAAGAGGGCAGAAGAAAAAGATAAAAGATAAAAGGA
>WFSC01000277.1 GCA_015486185.1 Bacteroidales bacterium
CCGAACGGGATAATGTGATCAACACCAGGCAATATTCCATTATTCCTTTTGGAGGATTTTATTTATGTCCCTTTGCAGAGGCAGGTATGACAACGACCAAAGTTTTAAAAAAATTCCCTCTGTTTTTCAATGTTTCTTACGGTTATTCTTTTGTAACGAACCCTGTTTACTGGGGAGAAACACAGGTCAGAGGTAATTTCAGTACAATCACTATTCTCACGGGTATCTGGTTTTAAACCTTCCGCATACTTGAACAATATTCTTTATCAGTTTGATTCCTTAAAATAAAATGATCTTTTCCCCTGTTTTCATTTTTTGAACCAAGCTGAAAAAGAGGCAGATATTCCATTGATTTCCTGCTCCAGGTAAAATTCCGCCCTGTCGGCGATCTCCCCGGCCAGTAGGATGGAAAACAATAAAGGGATATATGCCGGTCCCGTCAACAGGTAAAAAGCGGCAGAGGTGAGGGCCAGCAGACGAATGATCAGCAAAGGCAGATATCTGATCCGGTTGTACCGGTAAAGTATCATTTTACGCACCAGATAAAGTCCGGTCTTAAGGAACAGAATAAACAAAATGGCATATCCCTGCATCCAGGCGATACTGATCCATAAAAGTCCTGTCAGCAAGACGCTGCTGCTATGGATCAAAAACAACCACCGGATGCGGGCATAGCGGTACACCTGATCCATGATCCACAAAGTCAGTACCCAGAATGCCAGCGCTGATATACCCAATCCCGGTTTATCAGGTATAAGCAGATATAGAATAGAGAGTCCGTATGATAAGCCAAATCCGGCTATTTCCCTGCTCAGCCAGGAGGAGTTTACATGCCGGAGCGCTTTCCAGGCCCTGAGCGGTTTACCCAGGTGCATCAGGCTGAAGCCTGTTGCCAGCAGGCCGGTGCCTGTAAAAAGGAGTGCAGCAGCAGGTCCGGGGTGGAGAATATAACGGGCCAGCATACCTGTCATCAGAGGCACCAGCAGCGTGAATAAAAGTAAACTCCACTCCTTTCTCAGACTTATTTTACCTGTTGCCTGACTGTTTATATCTGCATGTTCTTTTTCATTCAGCGAAAAGCGGTAAGAGGTATCCGGTATGGGGGGGAGCTCATGGCCCGATATTTTCAGGACCGGTTTGGTAGAACTATCCGGAAATCCTGATGCCCGGATTGACTTTTCCGGTTCAAATGTTCCAAAAGTAAGGGCATCTACCGGACACCCGGCCACGCAGGCAGGCTCCTCCCCTGCTGCCAGCCTTTCGGTACAGAATGTACATTTTTCCATGGTTCCTGACCTGTCGTTGAACTGCGGGGCATCGTAGGGACAGGCCCAGGTACAGTACCTGCATCCGATACACTCGTCAGCATTTAGTAAAACCGCTCCTGTTACCGGATCTCTTGAATAGGCGGTAGCCGGACAAGCCGGAATACAAGGTGCATCCATACAATGGTTGCAGGCCAGGGAATAGAAAAACACCGGCAGGCCCGGTAACCGTTTGGGATTGAAAGTGAACACATGACGCCACGGCACGGCAGCCTCGCCACGGTTGGCTATCGAACAGGCTACCACACAGGCTTCACAGCCTACACAAGCTTCCCGGTCATATATAAATCCCCTGATCATGAGATATGTTCTATTTCTACCAGATTGTCGTGAAAAGCCGTACCATGTCCCATATCCGTCTCACGTGGAGCACTCAGAAAATTCACCCCTCCTCCTTCGCTGATCCAGTATCCGTTGGGTATGACCACACAGCCAGGTATTTGTCCGTAATTATACCGGCATTTCACCCTGAGCTCACCCCGGTCATTATAGATACGGATCGTATCCCCTTCCCGGATGCCTCTTTTCGCAGCATCTTCCGGATTGATCTCTGCTACCGGACCCGGATCCAGTTGCCGGATAATATCCAGGTTCCCAAACTGGGAGTGGATCCGGTTTTTGGTATTGGGAGTCAGCAGATACAGTGGATACCGGCTTTTTCCCGGGATTTCTTTGGGCAATGTAAAGGAAGGCAGGGGATCAACCCCCCAGCGGCGGGCTATCTCGTCTGAGTACAATTCAATTTTACCGCTGGCAGTAGGGAAATGCTTGTCGGAAAATGCAATTTCCTGGATGCCTGGTGCTATCACGGGCCCTTCGATCAATTGATCCCATGAAAGCTCAGGATAGCTTTTTATCCTTTCTTTTAGCCAGTTCTCCAACGCCTCATTATTACGGGGCAGAATACCCTCCAATTCCTTATCACTGTATCCCAGCTCTTTTGCCAGCAAATAATAAATTTCTGTTTCCGGCTTTATTTCCTCCGGAGGTTCGATCACTTTTTGTTTAAGTTGAATATAAGGATTCCAGTAGGAACCAACCAGGTCAGCCTGTTCAAATAGGCTCTTGGCTGGCAGGATAATATCTGCTTCCCGGGCCGTATCCGTCATAAACTGTTCGACCACTACCCGGAAATCTGCTTTTTCAAAAGCTTTCAGATTAGAGTTTGTGTCAGGGTTCTGGGTTACCGGATTGCCTCTCTCTACCCAGATCATTTTTATTTCAGGATCCTTTTGTTGTAGCAGATCAATGCCGAGCCGGGCCTTGGAGACCGTCTGTCTGAAGAGTGAATGGTTCCCTTCGGGATAATAGGATAAAGGTTCTTTTACTTTGTCGAATACATAGCTTTGCAGGTTGGCATAATGCCAGCAGGCACCCGGTTTTCCGATATTTCCCGTGATCACGGAGAGGCTCAGCAGACAGCGGATCGTCTGTCCTCCGTTGGTGTACCGTTGCATTCCGTAGCCCGGTATCAGTGTCATGGGTTGTATCCCGCCGATCATACCGGCAAGTTTTTCGATATAACTCACAGGAACTCCCGTGATCCGGCTGACAGTATCCATATCATAAGAACCCAGTGATCTGGTAAAGCTATCATATCCTTTTACATGGTCACGGATAAAGTCATGGTCAACCATGTCTTTTTTAATCAGAAAACGGGCTATACCCAATGCCAGTGCTCCATCTGTTCCCGGCTTGGGTTGTATTAACAGGTCTGCTTTTTCTGCCGTAGGGGTACGCCTTGGATCTATTACTACCAGCCGGGCGCCCTGCTCCTGTGCTTTCCGGATAAAGATCATCTCATGCACGTTGGTCTCGGCGGCATTCTTACCCCACAGCAGGATCAACCGGGCATTTTCCAGATCCCATGGCACATTGTGCCGGTTATCTCCGAGGGTCATCCGCGTGGCTTCGAGTCCTGCCGGCCAGCAAAGGTTTCCATAAGAAACGGTAGCGCCACCGAACAATCGCCAGAAGGCCAGTGAAAAATCATTGACAACACCTGATGATCCACTGGATGAATAAAAAAAGATACTGTGCGGTCCGTATTGCTTTTTATATAACATCATCTTTCCGGCAATCTCCCGGAGTGCCTCCGGCCAGGATATGCGTTTGAAAGTTCCGGATGTTTCCTTCCTTAATGGATAAAGGATCCGGTCTCTGGCGTAAACCCGTTCAATATAGCTTTGTCCTTTCAGGCACATCCCTTCAGGTGTAGCCCTGTTGGCGGGCTGGGTACTGTATCCGGTAATCCTGCCGTCTTCAACCTGTACCCTGAAACTGCAGGTACTGTAACAATTACGCGGGCAGACCGTATTGATCCGTCGAATAGCCATTGGACATCAGGTTTAACTTTCGAAAGATAAGTAAAATCAGACTTAAAATACAGGATCGTATGGTATGTTTCAGCCCTCGAAAGGAGACCCCGGTTCCCGGGACATAAAATACAAGGTAAGGCGGTCCATCAGACGCGGGGATATCTTACGCAACAGAAAAACAATTTTTCCTGTGGAAGTGAGTACGATCATTCTGCGTCTTTTTTTTATGCCACAATATAAATGTTTGGCTACCTGATCGGCAGGCATCATTTTTCCTTCGGTCCGGGGGGATGAATTCTGTGGTTTTCCGTTTGCTGTCAGGGCTGCCATGCGGATATTGGAACTGGTAAATCCGGGGGCGATGA
This sequence comes from Bacteroidales bacterium, assembly GCA_015486185.1. Taxonomy (GTDB): domain Bacteria; phylum Bacteroidota; class Bacteroidia; order Bacteroidales; family VadinHA17; genus DRPN01. Next base: position 4,009 of record WFSC01000277.1, read on the forward strand.
TAAAGACGTGTAAGCCATAGCTGCGGTATTCCATACGCAGGGTTTCCAAAAAACCATGGAGGGCAAATTTTGAGGCCGAATAAGCTGTGCGACCGGGCAAGCCCTGCAGTCCGGCTACGGAAGAAACACCGGTTACCGTCCCTTTTGTTTCCAACAGATAGGGTAAGGCAAATTTTGTACAGTAAACGGTTCCCCAGAAATTAGTATCCATGACGGTATGAAAAACATCCAGCAACAAATCTCCAAAAAGGGCGCGCATACTCACACCGGCATTATTGATCAGAATATCAATACGGCCATAATGTTCTATGGTTTTATCTATGAGATTTTTGCAATCACTCTCAATTCTGACATCCGTAGGAATGCTTAATACTTGTATTCCGTCCTGTTTAAATTGTTTTTCGATTTTTTTAAGCTTATCTTCCGATCTTGCAGCAAGAACCAGCCGGGAGCCTCTGTCACCGAAATAGCGGGCTGTAGCAAGCCCAATCCCCGAACTGGCTCCCGTTATGATTACCACCTTATCTTTCACTATTACAGATTTGCTTACTTAAAGTCTCAAATATAATTATTAATATGGGTTTCCCCTATTTTTCGGTTATGATTTATGCCAAACAGACCTGGAATATTTCAATATATATCTGAATAATATGTAAATACAAATGATGATGGTTTTATATTGAAAAATTTATAATCTTAAATATCTATTTTTTTTGTAAAAATAAAATAGGTTATTACCTTTGCACACCAAAATAAGATCCAGTAGCTCAGTTGGTAGAGCACATCCCTTTTAAGGATGGGGTCCAGGGTTCGAGACCCTGCTGGATCACTAAAAAGACAGCCCGGTTATTACCGGGTTTTTCGTTTGCCTTACACAGTCCATTTATCCTATTTACCTGGCAGGGTCGAGAAGTTTATCCCGAGTAGCCCGAAGGGCGTATCGAGGGGAGACCCTGCTGGATCACTAAAAAGACAGCCCGGTTATTACCGGGTTTTTCGTTTTCCCCTGTAACTTGTGTTATGTCACCGAAACAGGCTCGGGAAGCCTGTCCTGTGCTTGCCCTGAGCTTGTCGAAGGACTTGCCGAAAGGTCTATACCGGGTAGCCCTTAGCCGGTTTGTTAAAATTCAAAAGATTTAGAATAATTCTAAATAATTTTATTATCTTTGCCTTATAAACAGGTGGTAATGGATAATAGGGATTGGACAATTAAAGAGGATGAAGCAGAAAAGGTTTTTTATTTTTCTGATAAGAATTATGTTGATATTTTTATTGGTAAGATAAGGAAACTTTCACGAAAAGAAGAACATAAGATCAGGTTACGTAAGATAAGCAATCACGAGGTCAGGGTTAGAATGCCGGTATTGAAACCAGGGAATTACAGCGAAAAGGAAGTGATTATTTTAAATATGATAAATAAGCTGGCCATTTGATCATGATTTTATTAATTTTGGATACATTATCCAAATTCATATATCATGAAACAGTTTATTTTAAATTCTCGCATTTTTTTTCTTTCGTCTTTTCTAATGATTATTTTCACCATGTGTCAGTCTCCCTCCCACACATCCAATAATACAAAAAAACTCCGGGGATTAGTTGATACGATTGGCTTTGCTCATGAAAGCTGGCAGATGGACAGCCTGATGACTCGTATCCGCCGGTTTGAAGGGGATTCATTACGCTATTGGGAAAACAAGGATGTTACCTGGCGTGTTTGTATATCCCCGCATGATGATTACACCTATGTCGGGTATCTTTATCCTGCGGTTCTTTCTCATGTTCATGCACCATTGGTAATTATGTTTGGTGTAGCTCACAAGGCCAGACTGCTTGGTTTGCAGGACAAGATCGTGGCAGGAACCTATGCCCGGTACAGGGGTCCCTGGGGCCCTGTTCCCGTATCTCCTTTCCGCGAAGAGATACTGACCCACCTGGATACATCCCTTTATACGGTCAATGATTCGATGATGGGCATTGAACACTCACTGGAAGCATTACTGCCTTTTCTGCAATATTATAACCGTAACATACAGATCGTTCCCCTTCTGGTGCCCTATATGTCTTATGCACGGATGCAGGAGATAAGCAAATCCCTTTCGAAAGCCATCCGTTTTGTTATGGAAAAACATAACCTGGTATGGGGGAAAGACTATGCACTGGTGATCTCCACCGATGCCGTGCATTACGGTGATCAGGACTGGCATGGTAGTAATTTTGCTTATTACGGGACCGACAGTGCCGGACTGGCGAAGGCTGTAGCTCACGAACATGAGATCATTGACAGTACGCTTACAGGAAAGATCTCACCGGAGAGGATTAAAAAGTTTACAGAATATACCGTCCAAAAAGATGATTACAAAGCTTATAAATGGACCTGGTGCGGAAGATATTCTGTCCCTTTTGGCCTGTTAACCGCCTGGCATCTGCAACAGATAACAGGAACTCCTCCCCTTTCGGGAGAACTGGTCGGATATCGTAACAGCATTGACCATAAACCGATACCGGTAGATGACCTGCATATGGGGGTAACTGCCCCTGCCAATATGCATCATTGGGTTGGCTATGCAGCGGTGGGGTATGAATAGAAATTAGCATGCTGTGCATGCGAAATTAGCAGCCTGCGGCTGTGTAAATTAGGTGGGAATTAGCAACCTTCGGTTGCGAAATTAACAGCCTGCGGCTGCGTAATTAGTGGGCTCTGCCCACGAAACTAAGTGGAAATCAGCATGCTACGCATGCGAAATTAAGTTGTAATTACGTTCCGAACCTGGTGAGGAGCAAATTTCCGCGAGCGTTAGCGAGCTAATTACGCAGCGAAGCTGTAAATTACGCGAGCACAGCGAATAAATGACTACTGTATGACTATTGTATGACGCGCCGCAGGCGCTAATTTCGTGAGGGCGTAGCCCGAACAAATAACGCGGCGCTAGCCGCTAATTACGCGACCGAAGGGAGCAAATTACAGGGAGCGTAGCGACCGAATTACGCGAGCGTCAGCGAGCAGACTTACAACTCCATCAAAAGCTTATTTCCTTCTGAATGTTCGGCAGCCTTCTGGTATTCATCCAACACCTTTTTTACCTTGGGATAGAACCTGATCTCGGGTATGAGTATGTGATGGCTGCCCCGTTCTTCCCATTTCGATAAAAGATAGTGTACTGTAATCTTATGTATATCAACAGCCGGAAGATAACCTTTTTCTTTGGGATTATCCGTAACGGTTTCTACCAGAATCCCCGACTCCAGCAAGTCATTCACGGTCCTTCTGACCAAACGTACAGGAAGTCTCAACTGATCCGATAACTCAGTGGATTTCAATGGCTTTTCCCCTTTTTCAAAGCGTTTGATTATGACTGCCGCGATCAGGACCATTACTTTTTTATATATAGACAGACTGATGTTTTCGGTATCCGCTTCAAATTCATAATGTTTCACATTTTGATAAGCAAAAGAAAGTTCTGCACCGAACAGCACGATCAGCCAACTGATCTGAACCCATATCATAAACAATGGCAAGGCGGCAAAACTACCGTAGATGGCATTGTATCTTGATACGCCTACCTGAAAGTAAACATAGGCCCATTGCACGAGCTGAAAAAGGGTGCCGGCAACAATACCGGCCAGCAAAGCTGCTCCAAACTTCACTTTGGTATTGGGCATAATAAGATAAACAAGCATAAAAAGCAGCCACATCATAAAATAAGGTGAAAAACGGATCAGGGATGCTACAAAAGGTCCGATGTAACCGATAATTGTATGGGTCCGTTCTGCAAGGGCAAGACGTGACATGATAAACACGGTAACACTACCGGAGAGGAACATCAGAACGGGAGCAATAATCAGAATGGCAATATAGTCACTGAATTTTCTGAAAAAAGCACGTGATTCATTGACCTGCCATATTTTATTAAAAGCTCCTTCTATATTCGACAAAACCTTGATGACGGCCCAGAACAATAAAAGCAGCCCGAAACCGGCAATAAATCCACCTTTGGTGATTTCCAGCATCCTGTTGGCAAAATTTATCAACCAGTTAAGTACTTCTTTCTGACCCTGGAAATTTTTTATCAGTGCGTCAGTGACCCGGTTTTCAATACCAAAACCCTTGGCAATTCCAAAGATCATGGCCAGTACAGGCACGATGGAAAGCATGGTATAATAAGTTAGCGCGGAGGCCCTGATCTGCACCTTATCCTCCAGAAATCCCCTGAAGGCCAAAAGGATGATCCTTAGCTGACGGTAAAGGAATGATTTATGTTTAGGCAACTCTTCCAGTGGGATACGCCAAATGTCCACTGTGATAAAATGAATAATATTGCCTACGATGATCCTGAATTTCTTCACGATGCAAAGATCGAAAAAAAAGCCTGTTTTTTCAAATACCGGGATAAATGCCGGAAAAGTTCAGGATATTAAAGCCGAATATGTATTTTTGTTTTCTTAAAACCTGGTTATGATCATACGACATCTGGAATTTGCGGAAGGAGCGGAAGAAGCAACCGGTATAGCTGTTATCATCGATGTTTTCAGGGCTTTTTCGACAGCTTGTTATATGTATGGTCAGGGAGCTGGTAAGATACTTGTTACCGGTTCAACGGAGGATGCTTTTGATTATAAAAAGGATCATCCCGGTACTGTTCTGGCAGGTGAAAGAAACGAAAAAAAAGTGAAAGGTTTTGATCTGGGAAACTCTCCTTCTGCCGTTATCAGGAA
>WFSC01000278.1 GCA_015486185.1 Bacteroidales bacterium
AATACGTCCCACATTCTCATCCACGCTATAAATCAAACCTGCATACACCGGATTGGACTGGACCATTCGTTCCGTTCTCCAACCCGGACTTTCCGGCATCCCGGGATTCTTTTTAATAAACTGCTGCATGGTATCCAGTCCCATGCTGTGTGCTTTCTCCCTGAATTTTTCTATATATTCTTTTTTAGCCTCAATGGGCTCATGTACGGCATAAAATGATAAATCCGCAAAAAATGGTTTTCCTGTTTTTACTTGTTGTTTAATAAACCGGATAATTTCTGTTGTGAGCCGGTCGGGGAGAAACTCTCCTTTGGGTCCGTCTTTTAACTTGGGATTGTGATACGGACTAAAATATCCTCCCATGCCGTGAGCACGCGGGTTCCCGGCTGCCCATCCGCCATAATTATAGTCAAAGCCCTGATTCTTTGGCCAATATGCAGGAGATAATCCTAAGTGCCACTTCCCGGCAAAGCAGGTGACATAACCGGCATGTTTAAGCGCTTCGGCAATCGTCACCTGGCTAGTGTCGAGATTCAGGGTAAAAGGCCGGGGAAGTAATTTCTGACTGGGACGTGGTCCGGAACCATTCTGTGAACCTATAATCCAGTCCGTGATTCCTGTATGAACCGGATATTGCCCGGTCATAATACTTGAACGCGAAGGGGAACATACGGTACTACTGGCATAAGCATCCGTAAACCTCATCCCCTGGGTAGCAAGATCGTCGATGTTGGGTGTTTCATAAAATGTGCTCCCGTAGCAACCCAGATCTGTCCAGCCCATATCATCAATAAGAATAAAAACAATATTGGGCCTTTTGTTATGCTTTTTGGTCATTGCACCGGCGGATAAAGAAAAGATTAAAGCAAATAACAGGACCATGCTTCCTGTTCTGACAGGGGTTAGAAAATTCTTTATATTCATCTGTTTATAATTTTTATGTCCTTATTCGGATTTATTTTTTATGAATCGTTTTTAAATTTTCAAACCAGTTTTTGGGTTATTAATATAAAGATACTGTTTATTTCCCGTAACCGGGCCGGCTGTATCCGTCTTTTTTTATTTTATCAAGGACAGACTTCATTTTTTCCACTTTTATCGGATCATCGCCAGCCAGGTTATGTTGTTCCCCGGGGTCATTATTTAGGTTATATAGTTGGGGTTCCATGGAAAGTCCCGATTTTATATTTACTGCTTTATACAGGGGTGGTCCGGCATGAGGGCTGATATATTTCCAATTACCCGATCGCAGGGCTTGTGTTCGAGCCGATTCGACAAGATTTTCCCGTCCCTTTTTTCTTTGTCCCAGTAATACCGGGAGAATATTATAACTGTCGGGAGCATCCTCAGGTCTGAGTTTTGTACCGGCCAGGGCGGCAAACGAAGCGACCAGATCCACCTGACTGATGAGTGCATGGCTTACCCCTGGTTTTATCATGGAAGGCCACCACGTTATAAAAGGTACCCGCGTACCGGCTTCAAGGATACTGTATTTACCCCCGCTGAAAGGTCCCCAGGGTCTGTGTTTGCCTAACAATTCGACAGCCCGGTCCTCATATCCGTCATTTAATACCGGACCGTTGTCACTCGAGAATATAACCAGTGTGTTTTTTGCCAGCCCCAGGTCTTTTAAGGTCTTTATAATCTGTCCGGTGCACCAGTCCATCTGGGCTATGGCATCGCCCCGGTTGCCCATGGTCGATTTTCCGAGAAAACGCGGATTGGGTAACCGTGGGACATGAATATCACTAAAAGCAAAGTAGAGAAAGAAAGGTTTATCTTTATTCCTGGTAATGAATTGTTCCGCTTTCGTTGTAAGAATATCAGGAAACAATTCATCAACCCAACGGGCGGTATGACCGCCACTCATGTAACCTATGCGACCCACGCCGTTGACGATGGTGTTGTTATGACCCTGTCCGGGGTAAGCTTTCATCCTCAAATACTCGGGATGATCTTTGCCGGTGGGGTCATTTCCGATTTTCTTTCTGTAGCTTACTTTAAGAGAATCTCCAGGGTTAAGACCGACGACATGATGATTTTCGACAAAGACGCAAGGAACCCGGTCGGCTGTAGCGGGAATAAGAAAGCTATAGTCGAAGCCGATCTCCAGAGGGCCCGGTTTGATAGGTCCATTCCAGTTCAGTTTATCATCTCCCAGGCCCAGGTGCCATTTCCCGATGACGGCAGTCCTATATCCGGCATCCTTAAAAACAGAAGCCAGGGTGGCACTTCCCGGTTTTATTTTTAGCGGCACATTGCCAGGTAATACATGAATGTGTTCGCGGAAAGCATATTCTCCCGTCAACAGAGAAAAACGCGAGGGAGAACATGTAGCATCAGAAGTGTGTGCATCCGTAAATACCAGTCCTTCTTTTGCCAACCTGTCCACATTTGGCGTTTTTACTCCTATGGCTCCGTTGTATCCTACGTCACCATATCCAAGGTCATCAACATAAATAATAACTACGTTGGGTTTTGAAGAAGGTTTCTGCTTTGCCTGCACGGAAAGGAAGGATAAGAAAAAAACAGCAGGAAGAATTAAATATTTTTTCATTGCTTTTGTATTAGAGGTAAAAGTTTTTTTTCGACATTGGATGAGAGATAATCTTCAGAACTCAACTCATCCGGGTCTGCAAAACCAAGAACTTCGTATCATATATTTCATATTACTTAATAAAATAAAGGTATAGTATTTATATCCTTTAAAATGAAGATACGAAGGGTCTTCTTCATCAATTCCCCATAATCCGTGAGGAGCTGTCCAGGGAAGGTAACAAAAAAAAGGTTTGTCAGCATTTCCCCTGATAAACTTTACCGACTCTTCAAATATTTTATCCTGTGCATTTATTTTACCTTTATAATAATACCCTTCATTACCTGGAAGCAGTACCTCTTTGCTGTTTCTTATCAGATATTCCGGATAATAACTGTGAGCATGCACCTGATCGTAATAACCGAAGAATACATCAAATCCATGAATTTCCGGTACCCCTGATGTTCCGCAGTTCCCGATTCCCCATTTTCCGAATCCACCGGTTATATACCCTGCTTTTTTCAACATGGAAGCAATAGTCTCTTCATCCGCCCGTATGGGCAATCCACCGGAATTGCCACGTACACTGGTGTGTCCCAGGTGTTTTCTGGTCATTAAACAGGCACGTGTCGGCGCGCATACGGAAGCTTCTGTACAGGCATTGGTAAAGATCATTCCTTCTTTGACCATCCTGTCTATGGT
>WFSC01000279.1 GCA_015486185.1 Bacteroidales bacterium
GTGGATGAACTCTTTATGAGCCGGTTGAAACCGGGAGCCATCCTGATCAACAGCTCACGCGGGGCTGTAGTACAGGATGCCATCCTGAAAGAAGCTCTGCACGCGGAACATCTCGGGGGACTGGTTCTGGATGTCTGGAACCATGAACCGGACATAGACCTTGCCTTATTACAGGCAACCGACCTTGGCACCCCGCATATCGCCGGCTATTCGGCAGATGGCAAAGCCAATGGTACGGCCATGTCGGTGCAGGCAATCGCCCGTTTCTTCAACCTGCCCCTCACCCGTTGGTACCCGGCAGAAATACCTCCTCCGGAAAAACCACTTATTCCCCTGACCGATGCTCTGACAGACCGGCAGCAGGCCCTGATAAAAGCAATCCTGCACACTTATCCTATTGAAAGGGATGATCAGGACCTGAAGAAAAATCCGGCACAGTTTGAACAACTTAGGGGAAACTATCCGGTAAGGAGGGAATTTTATAACTATACGATCAAAATGACGAAAACAGACAAAACACTTGAAAATATATTCAAAGATTTAGGTTTTAACATAAAATAATACTGTAATGAGGAAAAAAGCAGATATCGGATTGATCGGTCTTGCCGTCATGGGCGAGAACATTGTGCTGAACATGGAAAGCAAGGGTTTTACCGTTGCTGTTTTTAACCGGACTGTCGAAAAAGTTGACAGGTTTCTGAGTGGCAGAGGCAAGGGAAAGAATTTTATCGGAGCACACTCCCTTGAGGAGCTTGTAAACTCGCTTAAGCGACCACGCAAGATCATGTTGCTGGTGAAAGCGGGAAAACCCGTGGATGATTTCATAGAGAAACTGATCCCTTTGCTTGATAAGGGAGATATAATCATAGACGGAGGCAATTCTCACTTTCCGGACACCATCCGGCGCACACAATATGTCGAAAGCAAAGGGCTTTTATATATCGGCACCGGCGTTTCGGGAGGAGAAGAAGGGGCATTGGCAGGTCCTTCACTGATGCCGGGCGGTTCCAGGGAAGCCTGGCCCTATGTAAAGGATATATTCCAGAAAATAAGTGCCAAAGTAGAAGATGGGACCCCTTGTGCCGACTGGGTAGGAGATAACGGAGCCGGCCATTTTGTCAAGATGGTACACAACGGCATTGAATACGGCGATATGGAGTTGATCGCGGAAGCCTATTTTATCATGAAAAAACTCCTGGGCATGACGCCGGATGAAATGCATAAGGTCTTTGCCGACTGGAACAAGGGAGAATTGGACAGTTATCTCATTGAGATCACTGCCGATATCCTGGCTTTCAAGGATGAAGACGGTGAACCGCTGGTAGAAAAGATCCTGGATGCTGCCGGTCAGAAAGGTACCGGAAAATGGACAGGCATTGCCGCTCTCGATGAAGGCGTACCCCTGACCCTGATCGTCGAATCAGTATTTGCCCGGGCCTTATCGGCACAGAAAGAAGAAAGGGTTACTGCCTCCAAAGAGATACACGGACCTCAACCGGCCTTTTCAGGCGACAGGGAAGCTTTTATTGAAGATATACGCAAGGCATTGTACGCTTCCAAGATCATCTCTTATGCACAGGGTTATACCCTTATGCGTGATGCTGCCAAAACTTACAACTGGGATCTGGATTTCGGCAGGATCGCCCTGTTGTGGAGAGGCGGATGTATCATTCGTTCGGCTTTTCTGGAAAAGATCAATGAAGCCTATGCAAAAAATCCCGCGCTACCCAACCTGATCCTTGACCCCTACTTCAGATCTATTGTTGAGGGAGCGCAGGAAAGCTGGCGTAAAGTGATAAGTATCGCACTAAACAACGGTATCCCGGTGCCTTCGATGGCAGCAGCCCTGACCTATTTCGACGGATACCGTACAGACAGGTTGCCGGCCAACCTGTTGCAGGCCCAACGCGACTATTTCGGGGCTCATACCTATGAACGCATCGACAGGCCACGCGGCGAATTTTTCCATACCAACTGGACCGGACACGGAGGAGATACCGCCTCCTCTACCTATAATGCCTGAGGAATGTAGAATGTAGAATTATGAATTATGAATTATGAAACCTTTTATGGATGAAGATTTTCTTTTGCAAAACGCAACGGCCCGGCGGCTGTATCATGAATATGCAGAATCGCTACCTGTCATAGATTACCATTGTCATCTGCCGGTGCAGGACATTGCAGAAGATCACCGGTTCAGGGACCTGCAGGAAATCTGGCTGGCAGGTGACCATTATAAATGGCGTGCCATGCGTACCAATGGGGTAGATGAAAAATATTGTACGGGAGATGCTCCACCCTTTGAAAAGTTCAAAAAATGGGCAGAGACAGTCCCCTACACTTTGCGCAACCCGTTGTATCACTGGACACATCTGGAATTAAAACGGTATTTTGGCATTACCGGCCTGTTGAATCCGGACACGGCAAAAGAGATATGGGACACAGCCAATGAAAAACTGCAACAGCCGGATTACTCATGCCGTAATCTCCTGATAAAAATGAAGGTTGAAGTGGTTTGTACCACCGATGATCCGGTTGACTCACTGGAATACCATGAGCAATTGAACAAGGAGTTCCGGGAAGTAAAGGTTTTTCCTGCTTTTCGTCCCGATAAAGCCATGGCCGTGGAAGACCCGGAAACTTATAATGCATACCTGGGCCGGCTGTCGGAAGTTTCCGGAACGGATATCCATGGATATATCGATCTGCTGGATGCACTGAAAAAAAGGCATGATTTCTTTAATGCTCATGGCTGCCGTCTTTCAGATCATGGCATAGATACATTTTATGCCGAAGATTATACGGAAGCAGAAGTTGATATTATCTTCCGGAAAATACGGGGGAGAAAAAAAATATCATTGGCTGAACAAAAAAAGATCAAAACAGCCCTGTTGGAAGCTTTTGCTGTCATGGATCATGAAAAAGGCTGGGTACAGCAGTATCACTATGGTGCCATGCGTAACAACAATACCCGTATGTTCAAAAAACTCGGACCGGATACCGGTTTTGACTCGATAGACGATATGCCGGTAGCCAGGAGTATGAGCCGTTTCCTGGACCGCCTTGATTCACAGGATAAACTGGCAAAAACCATACTCTACAATCTGAATCCTGCTGATAACGAACTGGTTGCTACCATGGCAGGTAATTTTCAGGATGGAACGGTACCGGGAAAAATACAGTTTGGCGCTGCCTGGTGGTTTCTGGATCAAAAAGAAGGCATGGAGAAACAGTTAAATACCCTGTCCGCTCTGGGTTTGTTAAGCCGTTTTACAGGCATGCTTACCGACTCAAGGAGTTTTATGTCTTACCCACGGCATGAATATTTCAGGAGGATCCTCTGTAATCTGATCGGGGAAGATGTTGAAAAAGGACTGTTACCGGCCGATTTTTCCATTCTTGGACCAATGGTTCAAAATATTTGTTATAATAATGCCAAAGAATATTTCAACTTTTAAAAATCTGTGTATTTTTGAGCCTGTTTATTTTCTTATCTCAAACAAAACACAACCTGAATTATGAATACAATCTCTCAAAGAGCTGCTGATAACATCCGTATCCTGTCGGCTGCTATGGTCGAGAAAGCCCGGTCGGGACATCCCGGCGGTGCTATGGGTGGTGCCGATTTCATCCACATCCTTTATTCCGAGTTCCTGAACTTTGATCCTACGGATATGACCTGGCCCAACAGGGACCGTTTCTTTCTGGATCCGGGCCATATGTCGCCCATGTTATATTCGGTATTGACCTTTACGGGTCATTTCTCAACGGAAGATCTGAAAAATTTCCGGCAATGGGGCAGTCCCACCCCGGGACACCCTGAAAAAGATCAGAAAAGAGGCATTGAAAACACTTCCGGACCGCTGGGTCAGGGACATGCTATGGCTGTGGGAGCAGCTATCACAGAACGTTTTCTGGCAGCCCGTTTTGGAAACTGGATGGAGCATAAGATATATACCTACATTTCAGACGGAGGCATCCAGGAAGAGATATCCCAGGGTGCAGGACGTCTCGCCGGTCACCTGGGACTGGGTAACCTGATCATGTTTTATGATTCCAATGATATCCAGCTTTCCTCTGAGACCAGCGATGTAACTTCTGAAAATACAGGCAAAAAATATGAGGCCTGGGGATGGCACGTACAGTCAATCAACGGCAACGACCATGATGCCATACGCAATGCTTTACGCGAAGCCCTGAAGGTTACGGACAAACCATCCCTGATCATCGGGAAAACGGTCATGGGTAAAGGAGCCGTGGATGAAGAAGGCAACAGCTTCGAACGCCAGGTGTCCACCCACGGCATGCCTTTAAGCAAAGCCGGCGCATCTTTCACCAAAACGGTCGAACACCTCGGAGGAGATCCTGACAATCCGTTTTTGATCTTCCCCGAGGTATCAGAATATTACAGTAAGGTATTAAAAGAAAAAAGAGAATATGCCGAATGGAAAAAAGAAGAACAATCAAAATGGGAAAAATCACATCCTGCACTGGCGGAAAAATGGAGTGATTATTTCTCCGGTACGTTACCCAAATTGAACTTTGAAGAGATCATACAAAAGGAAAACATCGCTACACGGGCTGCCTCGGGAGCAGTGCTGGCCTGGCTGGCGGATAAGATCGATAACATCATTGTTGCTTCTGCTGATCTTTCCAACAGTGATAAAACCGATGCTTTCCTGAAAAAGACAAGTATCCTGAAAAGGGATGATTTTTCCGGTTCCTTCCTGCAAATGGGAGTATCCGAACTTACCATGGCGGCAGTGGCCAACGGTATTGCCCTGCACGGCGGGGTCATCCCGGTAACCGGAACGTTCTTCGTTTTTTCCGATTATATGAAACCTGCTGTTCGCATGGCTGCCCTGATGGAGCTGCCCGTAAAATATATATGGACACATGATGCTTTCCGGGTAGGTGAAGACGGTCCCACGCATCAGCCGGTAGAACAGGAAGCGCAGATACGCTTACTGGAACAAATGAAAAATCATTCGCACAAGTCATCCATGCTGGTATTACGTCCTGCCGACGCCAATGAGACCTCCGTAGCCTGGAAAATGGCACTTGAAAATCATGACTCTCCCACAGCCCTTATTCTCTCACGCCAGGGCATCACAGACCTGCCGGCCCAAACATCGAGATATCAGGAAGCCCTGGAGGCAGAAAAGGGCGCTTATATAGTCAGCAAAGATCCCGGTAAACCCGATGTGGTACTGATAGCCAATGGATCTGAGGTTTCCACGCTGGTTGAAAGCGCTGAAAAATTACGGAAAGAAAAAAATCTTTCCGTTCAGATCGTATCAGCCATCAGCGAAAGTCTTTTTTACCAGCAGCCTTCCGAATATCGTCAACAGGTATTACCTGAGGACATACCCACTTTTGGTTTAACGGCAGGTTTACCGGTTACATTACAGGGTCTGGTGGGTTGCAGGGGCATTGTGTATGGTATGCGTTCTTTCGGATACTCTGCTCCCTATAAAGTGCTCGATGAAAAAATGGGATTTACCGGAGATCATATTTTTGAAGAAGTGCTTCATTTTTTGGAACACCGTTAAACAACAAGTTCTGAACATAAACAAAAAAACCCGCCTGAAAGCGGGTTTTTTTGTTTATGTAATATTATTTAGTCCAGCAATTCCGCCAGTTTCTTTTTCAGGGCATCACCCCGTAAATTCCTGGCAATAATTTTACCGTCTTTATCCAACAAGAAGTTAGAAGGGATGGAACGCACGCCATACATTTTGGCTACATCGGCTTTCCATCCTTTCAGGTCGGAAACCTGTGTCCAGACAAGACCGTCTTTTTTAATGGCAGCAATCCATTTATCCCTTGTATCATCCAGTGAAACACCTATTACATCAAAACCTTTATCGTGATATTTTTTATAGGTTTTAACCAGATTGGGGTTTTCAGCGCGGCAGGGGCTACACCAGGAAGCCCAGAAATCAATTAGCAAATAATGTCCGAACAACGAAGACAGACGTACCTCTTTTCCTGTGGTATCCGGCAGGGTAAAATCAACGGCAGGTTGTCCGACAGCTACTTTTTCCTTGGCTTCTGCCCAGTCTTTCAATTCTTTGAAAAAAGCGATCTGATTGAATGTGGTATCCATTTTGTTCAGATATTTCAGCATCTCACCACCTTCCATGTCATAAGCTATACTTCTGAGCAGATAAGGGGATACCAGAGAGTTGGGATGTTCATCAATAAATTCCTTTTCCACCTTCTCCTGCTTCTTGTTAATCGAATCATATTCATCCTCGATCTGTTTTGCCAGGGCCTCATTGCCTGACATTTTTGCCTGCTGCCACTTCATGTACAATGATTTGAATTGTTCTTCGAAAGGTTTCAGTGTTTCCTGGAAAGCATTGTAGTCGTCCTGATAAGGTGAGCCTGCGGCTTTGGCCAACCACAAGGAATCAACATTTCCCGTAATGCTCATCTTGTTGTTTTCCAGGAAGAGAAGTAAATAACCTTTTTTATCCTGTACCTGAAGATAATAAATATCCGGATGATCCAAAGTACCAGACATCTTAAAATCCCCGTTTTTTATCTCAGCAGAATCAACATGGATTATTTTTTGATTTTCCTGTTTGGAGAGATACACTTTCCCACTTACAGCACCATCGAGATGGCCTTTAATTTCGTAACGGGACGTATTGTTGCATGCCCAAAAAGCTGCAACCATTGTCAATAGAATAATTACTTTTCTCATTAGTAAAGAATTAGTTATTAAAAAATAAAAATTACGTTTATTAGAAGGGGATAAATATAAAGATAAACTATTGATTAAAAAAGCTTTTCACCCAACAAAATAATCTGTCAGAATATCTCTGGCAGCTTTATAAGGGTCTTCTTCTTTCTCCATGACAGCGTTTTCCATTTCTGAAATTTTCTTTTTCACTTTCTCATCCCCGTAAAAATGTTGCTTTAACCCGTTATTTAAAGTTTCATAGAACCAATAGCGGGCCTGTTGTTTACGCTTTTTCTCAAAGTAGCCGTTACTTTTTGTAAATGCGATATAATCCAGAATTTCTTCCCATACTTCACCTACTCCCCGGTTTTCAAGTACAGAACAGGTTTTTACCCGGGGCAACCATCCGGAAGCGGGCACAGGGAACAGATGTAAGGATGCCTTATATTCCCTTACTGCTTTCCCGGCAGCTTCCAAATTGTCACCGTCAGCTTTTGTTATAAGGATCATATCAGCCATTTCAATGATCCCTCTTTTCATTCCCTGTATTTCATCACCAGCACCGGCCAACATCAATAAAAGGAAGAAATCCACCATAGAATGTACCGCTATCTCCGACTGTCCCACTCCTACTGTTTCCACAAAGATCACATCAAATCCTGCTGCCTCACACAAAAGGATCGTCTCGCGTGTTTTTGAAGCCACCCCCCCCAATGTCCCAGCAGACGGAGAGGGCCTTATAAAAGCTGACGTACTTGCTGCCAACCGTTCCATGCGTGTCTTATCCCCCAAAATACTTCCACCGCTTTTCTGGCTGGAAGGATCAATGGCCAATACAGCCAGCTTTTTCCCGTTTTCCGTTAATTGAACGCCCAAAGATTCAATAAAACTACTTTTTCCCACACCGGGAACTCCGGTAATACCAACACGTATGGACTTCCCTGCATAAGGGAGACATCCTGCCAGTATATTTCCCGCCAGCTCCTGATGAACAGGCAGGGAGCTTTCCAATAAAGTAATTGCCTGACTTAGTAAAGTTATATCACCATTGCGTATGCCCCGGATATATTTCTCCGGAGAATAAAGTTTCTTTTTTTTCCGGATAAAGTTTTCCACCGCCTCGGGATTGATACCCTCAACGGAAAGTCTCTCTCCGGGTTTTCCTTTTTTCCCACCCACGACTAAATTCAGATACGGTTCTGTGACGAAGGTAATGATTTCTTCAGGTAAAAAAAAGGGCAGTAACCTGCCCTTTCCCTTGTCATTTTCCTTTTTGTGGCGGTTCCACAATCCCCGTAATACGTAAGATCGTTGTAGGTGAAGCCGGATCATTGCTTATTACTGTGATCGACTTGCTCTGACGTCCCCTGTAGGCACCGGTATGGAAGATCGCCTTTATACTGCTTGACTGACCGGGTTTGATCACTTTTTCTTTCGGGCTTACCACTGTACAGCCGCAACTGGAACGAACCTTATGGATCAACAGATCACTCTTGCCGGTATTGGTAAAAACAAACTCATGTTCTATCTCTTTTCGTTGCTGGGCTTTGCCAAAATCGTAATTCTTTTCCTTGAATGAGATACGTGGTGCATTGGCACGTTGTTCCGGTGTCAGTTTACTAAAATCGTCTTCAATGGAAGCAGACACGACAAGTCTTGAATTAGGTAACTCTTTCCCGTTCAGCTTCAACCATATACGGTCAATCACAAAACCCCAGTCATTTTTCTTACTGGCATCATAGGCCACTTCTATATATCCCTTTTGATTGGGCTTCAAAACAGACGGAACCGCTTTAAGTGTCAGATGTGGAGGCACCCGCGTAAACTCGATCTTAATATCGTGATCTGAAGTGTTTATGATCTCGTCTTTCCTGACCTTTTTCTGGTTCTTGTAGGTCCTGGTAAATGCAATATGATTGGTTTTCAGGCGAAGACCATCTATCTCATAAGGATAAATATCCTTTACCGTTTTGGGCCGGGGTATAACAAAACCGGTAATACGCAACATGACCGGCCCCGAAGAAGCATTGGAATATATTGTAACGGTTTTGGAAAATTTGTTGGGCCGGTTCCTCGGATTATAGGCAACCCTTATAAATCCTTCTCCCCCCGGCGTAATAGGCTCTTTCGACCAGGTAGGTGTCGTACATCCGCAGGAAGATACCACACGCTGGATAATTAGCGGCTCATTGCCAGTATTTCTGAACTTAAAATCGTGCGTAACCACCCCTGCCTCCTCCTTGATCTTTCCAAAATCATGGATCTTCTCCTGAAAGGCTATGTTAGGACCCTTTTGCTGGGAATAGACTGAAAATACAATACCCAGCAACATAATGACCGCTGTAAACCGATAATAGTTTTTCATTTTTAATCCTTTTTTAATTAATATTTTTCTTTCATACACTCATAATACGCTAAACAAAAACATCTGTTTTACGTTGTAAAATAAAAGAAGTTCAATTTTATAAAATATAAATTAAATTTTAACTGATTTTAACTATTTTTAACGATTCTCTTAAAAATAATTTTTTTATCCTTATGGACCGTGAAAGAAAATTACGGAGAGTCTTTTCATGGGGAATACTTTTCCTTACCGGATTTTTATTGATCTTATCACCGGTCCGGGCCCAGTTCTATAATGGCCACCAAATGACTTTTGGGAAAAACCGGGTTCAGTACAATACCTTTTTCTGGTCTTTTTATCGCTTTGAACAATTTGACGTTTATTTTAATGAATACGGTCGTCAACTGGCGGATTACACCTCTGAAGTAGCCCGGAAAAAACTCTATGAAATAGAAGATTATTTTGACTACTCCCTGAATAAACGATTGATCTTTTTGGTTTACAACAAGTTATCGGATTTCCGGCAAAGTAATATCGGGTTGGAAGGAGATAATATGCAAGACAACAATGTAGGAGGCGTCCGGTATGTTATAGAAAACAAGGTATTTCTTTTTTATCCCGGAGACCGCATCCAATATGACCGTGAAATAGCTGCTGCCATAGCGCAGGTACTGATCAATGAAATGGTTAACGGCGGAGATACGCGGGACAAGGTGTCTGCCACAGCTAAAACCAGTCTGCCTGACTGGTACACCAAAGGGTTGATATCCTACGTATCCTATCCCTGGGATCTGAAAATTGATAACCGGGTAAAGGATGGAATTATGAGTGGCCGTTACAAAAGACTGAATAACCTGGAACGTGATGATGCCACATGGGCAGGTCATTCTTTCTGGCGTTATATCGCCAAAGAATACGGCGACGCCGTCATACCCAATATTATTTACCTGACACGTATCAACAAAAATCTGGAAAAAGGCTTTTACTACGTGCTGGGAAGAAAGATCAAGGATCTGTCGGATGACTGGATCAAATACTATAAAAATATATATGAACAAGAAGATAAGGACCGGGAAGATATTTCAGGCACCCCCCTGTTGAAAAAAACAAAACCCAAACATGTTTACAACCAACTCAAAGTCAGTCCGGACGGCACCCACATTGCCTATGTCACCAATGAACTGGGAAGATACAAAATCTGGATATACAATATGCAAACACACAAAAAGAAGAAGATCTATGCGCATGAACCCCGGGTAGAACAAATCATCGATTATACCTACCCGGTTCTGGGGTGGTATCCCAATGGCAAGATGTTGGCTTTCATCGCAGAACAGGATGGCGGGCTTGTTATGTTTTTTTACCGGCTTGAAAGTAAAAAATCAGAAAAAATCAATCTTCTCTATTTTGAAAAGATCCTGGACTTTGATTTTTCCGATGACGGCTCCAAAATGGTTTTTTCGGCTGTTAAAAATGGCCAGACCGATCTGTTTGTCTATGATATCGCCTCGGGTACCAATGTACAGCTTACAAATGATCTGGAAGACGATCTGCATCCCCGTTTCATCAACGGATCACAACAGATACTCTTCAGCTCGAACAGGAGTTCAGATACCCTGGTGCCGGTTCAACAAATATCCAAGCCCAACACAGTACCTTTTCATGATCTGTTCATCTACAACTATAAAACCAGATCCAATGTGTTGAAACGACTGGCAGAAGGAAAATACTGGGATAAGAATTATCCCCGGCAGACCGGCCGTAGGGAATTCATGTACCTGGGGGATCAAAACGGGATCATCAACCGGTATGAAGCCGGTTTTGACAGTGGCATAGCATACATTGACACAGCCGTTCATTATCGTTATTTCACAGTATCCAGGCCAATGACCAATTATAAACGGAATATTCTGGAACAGGACTACTCTCAGGAATCGGGTATGCTGGGGGATATCGTTTTTACCAACGGAACTTACGTTCCCGAATATGATACACCTGATCTTCAGGCAAAATCCTTCGGGGACTCCCTTAAACCAACAGCTTACCGGAAAATAATGAATAAGAAGTACCACTCGCTGGATAGTCTTGAACAACTCAGGCAGTGGCTGATCGAACAAGACCGGAA
The DNA here is from genome assembly GCA_015486185.1 of Bacteroidales bacterium. Lineage (GTDB taxonomy): Bacteria > Bacteroidota > Bacteroidia > Bacteroidales > VadinHA17 > DRPN01. Next base: position 11,161 of record WFSC01000279.1, read on the forward strand.
AAGAAGGGATACCCTTACCAAACCTTTATATTCCTATTTTGAAGATAAGAACCCGATCGACATAAACCATTATATCTTCGAACAGGAAAAACAAAACTACTATAACCATCTGCTTCTCGGGAAATATGCAGATGTAAATCTGGATACTGCCAAAATGAAGTTTCCCGCTATCCGGATCTATGAGACATCCTTTTATCAGAATTTTTCAGCCTCTCAATTAAATTTCAATTCTCTCACCAATACCTATCAATACTTTAACGGGAGCGGGGTATATTACAACCCGGGGATAAACGGTCTGTTTAAGATCGGAGCAAAAGACCTGTTCGAAGACTACAGGATCACAGCAGGTTTCCGTTTTTCAGGCGATTTTTCCAGTAACGAATACCTGGTAAGTTTTGAAAATCTCAAAAAGAGACTGGATAAACAATTTACTTTTTTCCGCCAGGCATATAAAGCCAACAATGATCAAACCAATTCATACGAAAAAGTAACTTCCCAGCAACTTTTCTTTATTCTCAAATACCCTTTTAACCAAGTGATGGCCGTTAAGGGAACTGCCAGCATCAGGACAGACCGGATGGTAGCCCTGGCAACCGACAACGCCAACCTGCAACGACCCAACGACTTTCTTACGTGGGGTAATCTTAAACTGGAATATATTTTTGATAATACCCGTTTCCGGACTGTCAATATCTATTTCGGCACCCGCTTAAAAGTTTTTGGCGAGGCTTATCATCAACTTGATAAAAGAAAAACAGACGTTTACATACTTGGAGCCGACATACGTCACTATCAGCGCATCAGCAGAGACTTTATCTGGGCCACCCGGCTGGCTGGAAGCTCTTCCTTCGGACATCAGAAATTGTTGTATTATCTGGGAGGGGTAGATAATTCCCTGTTGTACATGTTCAATCCGCAAGGAAACTTTAATAAAAACATACCGGTCGATTATTCCCAGCATTATGTCTTCCAGACCACAGCTACAGATATGCGGGGTTTTCACCAGAATATCCGTAACGGAAGTAACTTTATCCTGCTAAATACGGAGTTACGCATGCCCCTGTTCAGATATCTGGCCAACCATCCGTTGGGATCCAGATTTCTGAATAGCTTTCAAGTGGTCGGCTTCGGCGACCTGGGCACAGCCTGGAACGGGCTAAGCCCCTATTCCGGTCAGAATGCCTATGACAAAAGGGTTATAAAAAACGGTCCGCTGACCGTCACCCTTGAAACCAACCGGGAACCGTTTGTTGCCGGATTCGGCTTCGGCGCCCGGGCGCTGGTCTTCGGCTATTTCCTGCGTGTGGATATGGCCTGGGGAGTAGAAAACTTCATTGTGCGTCCCCACATGTTTCATGTATCATTTGCAACCGATTTCTAATACTATGACTGTATCACAAGTTATTATCCTGCTTATCACCGGATTGCTCGCCGGTTTTGTAAGCGGGGCCATGGGCGTAGGAGGCGGTATTATCATCGTTCCGTCCCTGGTTTTTCTCCTGGGCATGTCACAACACGAGGCCCAGGGAACCAGCCTGGGTGTACTGATCCTGCCGGTAGTACTGCTTGGCGCCATCAATTATTACAAAAGCGGATATCTGAATGTAAAATTTGCCATCGTGCTGATCCTGGCTTTCTTTATCGGCAGTTACCTCGGCTCGGATGTAGCCATAGCCCTGCCTGACAAACTGTTGCGAAAGATTTTCGGCGGACTTGTCTTTATCCTTTCATTAAAAATGATGTTCGGTAAATAATGGGATCAATCCTGAAACATATCAAAGATCTTTCTGAAAAATATCAGGACGAGTGGATCCGGATACGTCACCACCTTCACCGCTATCCCGAATTATCCTTTCAGGAGCATCAAACACAGAAATACGTCAGCCATGAACTCGGGCAACTTGGGATCCGGGAACTGCAGCCTGTTGCAGAAACCGGCATACTGGCTGTAGTTCAGGGACACAATACACGGGGAAAAACCCTTATCCTGCGTGCCGATATGGATGCCCTTCCGGTCGAAGAAGAAAATAATATCCCTTACCGGTCGGAACATAAAGGGATCATGCATGCCTGTGGTCATGATGTTCATATGACCTGTGTTCTCGGGGCTGCCAGGATCCTTTTGGAGATCCGGCACCTGTGGGAAGGAAGGTTGCTCCTGTTATTCCAGCCAGCCGAAGAAAAAGTGCCGGGAGGAGCTAAACAAATTGTGGAAAGCGGTATTCTGGCAGAATATAAACCTGACCTGATCATAGGTCAGCATGTCGATCCTTCCCTCCGCGTTGGCACGGCAGGTTACCGCCCGGGGAAATATATGGCCTCAGCCGATGAACTGTACCTGACCGTCAGCGGGCACGGAGGTCATGCAGCTTTGCCGGATAAAGTGACCAACACACCTTACATCGCAGCCAGGTTACTCACCGGTATGGAAGAGCTGGTAGAAAACAGATCACCGGAAGGGTTCCCCTCTGTACTGAGGTTTGGAAAGATAGAAGCAAAAGGGGCCACCAATGTAATCCCAGGCACCGTAAAAATGGAAGGCACCTTTCGTACTTTTGATGAGAACTGGCGTCGTGAGGTACATGAAAGGATTTCCGGCATGACCCAAACCATGGACAGGCAATACGAGGCCAAAATAAGCCTGGAAATAAGAAAGGGATATCCTGTATTGGTAAATGATCCAGATGCTACCCGTAAAGCGAAAAGTTATTCCTCCGCATATCTTGGCAGGGAAAATGTGATGGAGCTGGACCTGCGGATGACAGCCGAGGATTTTGCCTATTACTCCCGTGTAGCTCCTTCCCTGTTTTTCCGCCTGGGTGTTACCCCTCCGGAACAAACCGTTATTCATCCCCTGCATTCCTCCCGTTTCAACATCCACGAACCGGTCCTTTCGCTGGGTGTCGGCCACCTGACCTGGCTGGCTTATTCCTTCCTGCAGGAAAAATAAAAAAATCACTGATGTCCTAAACGTTAGCCCGGAATAAGTAACATTTTAATTCATAAATATTTTTACACTTTTTTATATCGAACTCACGTTATCAGATCCCCCGGCTTTCCCCAAATAATTTAGCGGCCTCTGCGTGAACGAACATTACTGATAAAAAATATTTGCAACAAAATCTTCAGATCCGTTCGTTTTTTTGATTTAATTTCTATTTTTGCCGGATATTTTTTCAAACCAATAAATTTAAATATCATGGCATACGTAATTAGTGAAGATTGTACAGCTTGCGGCACGTGCATAGATGAATGCCCTGTAGAAGCCATTTCCGAAGGCGATATCTACAAAATTGATCCGGAATTGTGTACCGATTGTGGTGCCTGTGCCGAAGTTTGTCCGGTAGAAGCTATTCATCCCGAATAAACCGGAATAAACGATCATAAAAAAACGGCCTGCGGGCCGTTTTTTATTTATTGTGGGTCATACTTCGACTGATTCAGTATCTCCTGATAACGTGTTTTGGTCATAAGTTGTTTCAACGAAACATCTTTATGCAAAGACATGTATTTCTTTACGATCTGCCATCCGATCCAGTTGGCTGCCCTGCCCGGAGACTCACGGGGAAAATAACCGGTAAAGGGAGCATCACGGGTAAGCTTATTAATGGTCATATAATCTGTTTTAAACAACATTTTGTGTTCCACCAGATAGGCCCACATTTGTCCTTCGTTCATTTTACACCATTTCAGTTGTTTGGGCAGATACCCCATGATCATCTCATCTTTTTCATCCGGCATCATAGCTTTCACAAAATAAAGCAACTTTCCCTCATATATCATATGATTGACCACATTATCAGCTACCAGACTGTCTCTGTTGGCTCGAAAAGGGAACTCCGTAGCAGCCCAGGCATACATGCAATCCGACGGGATCTTCCCGGGGATCATTTTTTGCTGCATGTATTTGGGGATCCCCAGTTGATCATAATAAGGCACATCCTTCCCAAGATAACGGTCCAGCCCGATACCCAGAATCCCCCTATCAATGATCAACGAAGTATTGAAGCCTGAGGTAAAACTGTACACCGCCGGCACCTGCTTATTGGGAAAATAATACTTATAATGCCTGAAAGCTTCCGTTAACCGTTTCTGAACTGGATCCAGATCGGGATAAACTTCAATCACCTTCTTATACACTTCACGGTTCAGATCATCCTGCAGGAACAGTCTTAAGAGCTCAGTGAACATAGGATTTCCGGGATTTCCGATATTCAGAACCTGAGTATAACGCCTGAAAAAAAGCCCGTACTCTTTCCGTAATTGAGGAAGATGCGAGATCACACTGTCAGGAGGAGAGGCAAAAAGATCCTTCTCCAGCCGTTTGATCTTAATCTCAACATGAATATCCGATACATCAACATGCAACGGATTCCGTCTGCACCCTACAAAAA
>WFSC01000280.1 GCA_015486185.1 Bacteroidales bacterium
ATCTGAGAAGGACAAAGAGCTGAAAAATAACATAACAATACTTGACACGTAAACAAAAAATAACTACTTTTAGTCTTTCTTTTTAATTTTTAATAACCATGGGGAAAAAGAAAATCAAAACACTCCTGGTTGATGACGAAATAAATGCTATCAGTCTACTTCAGCATCTTTTAAACGATTACCCCGATATTGAGATTGTAGCCACTGCTGATAATACTTTCAATGCTTTTAAGGCGATCATGGAAGAGGAACCTGATCTGGTTTTCCTGGATATTCAGATGCCAGGAGAAACAGGCCTCGAACTCTCTGAAAAACTCAAGGCACTTCCTTCCTGCCCTGCTATAATTTTTGTCACGGCTCATGATCAATTTGCCATTTCTGCCATAAAAAATGCGGCTTTAGACTATATCCTTAAGCCGGTAAACCGTTCTGATCTTAAAGAGGCCATAGACCGGTTCAGGCATATGAAATATCAAAAAGAGATGACCAGTAAGCTGAACCAATTTTTTACACAACTTACGCATCCCCTTAAACTAAAATTCAATACGCGCACGGGTTTTTTCATGATCGATCCTGAAAAGATCATTTTTTGTAAATCAGAAGGAAACTATTCAGAGATCTTTACTTCCGAAGGGAAAAAAGAGATCATCACCTCAAATCTCGGCTACCTTGAAAAAAATCTTCCCCATGAGTATTTTTACAGAATAAGTCGTTACAATATCGTAAATTTAAATTTTATTTCCCGTATTAACCGGAAAGACCGTTTTTGCGAGATTGGGATAAACGGAACCACTTATAAATTACCGCTGCCCAAAAATAAGATCAGGGAACTGGAAGACAAATTGAGTGAAAATAGTTGAATGCGAAAGATTTTGCTATTTGCCGGCTTTCTTTTTATAACATATTCTGGTTCCTCTCAGGAATATAGTTACCGGTACTATACTATCTCCGACGGGCTTCCCCAGACCCAGATCACTTATCTTTTTCAGGACAGCAAGGGATTTATCTGGATCGGTACCAAAGGAGGTTTAAGCCGTTTCGACGGGATGGAATTTGAGAATTACGGACTGGAAGACGGGCTGACCTCCAGGATTGTTTGTCATATTTCCGAAGGATATGACGGAAAGATCTATGTACTGTGTGACCATGGTTTTTCCATATTTGACGGCACAGGGTTTAAGGCATATCCTTTCCCGGATCATATCAGAGCTTATATGATCAATACAAGCGTAGTACACGATCATAAGGGAAATACTTGGCTAGCATTCAGATACTCTTCATCCTGGCACTTTTTCAATTTTAATCATGGCGATTATCAAAATGCATTAAAAATCTATAACCTCCCCAACACATTAAAGATCAACAACTTGATATACGATGGTACAAATAACTCTTTGTATTTTGGGACCCAGGAAAACGGAATAGGGATGATAAATCATGACACTGTTTCATTAATTCCTGAACATTTTTCACGCATCAGATTACTTTGTAAAAACCATGACACCTTGATTTTTACAGGAGGAACTCATGGAGGTCCTAAACAATTAATTGCATGTACTTTAAATAACCCGGATGATTATTCCATATTAATGGATTCCCTCGGGATGTCCGTTCTTTTTTTGAACAGGAATCATTTCTGGGCTTCATCATATAGTGGTAATACTTTTAAAGAATACAACCAGGGGAGAATCATAAGACATCAAAAAAAATTTCTAAGACACAACGCTGTTTTTTGTGATCGTGAAGGAAATATCTGGATCGGAACGGAAACAGGACTATACCGGTTAATGTCAAAAGCTTTTTTGAATTATACAAAAGAAAGTGGCATTAACAATTACATTTGGTCTATTGCAGAAGATAAAGCCGGCAATATTCTTTTCGCCTCTTATAACGATGGCTTAGGCATATATAACGGGAAAGATTTTATTAAATACAAGCATAATTTCTTTGGCACTACTTTTTACAGGGGGTCAATAAAACTACTAAACGGAAATGTACTTTTTACAACCGGGACAGGGATAATTGAATATAACGGAAAAGTTTTCCGGAAATTAGAGAACATTCCTCATACAGCCACATTATTTCTTTTTGAAGATACCATTCATAACCGACTCCTCATTTCTTCCTCTGACTATGGACTACTCATCCGTGAAAATGATGGGAAAATAAGAGATTATAATATTTCTCCGGGACCTATTAAAGAATACATTTCTACCATCAATATGGACACATTGGGAAGATATTGGATCGGAGGGTTTTATGGCATGACAGTAATGGACAATGACTCCCTGATCATGCTCCCGACGAATGAGCTTCCTTATGACAAAGGGGCCATAGCCAGTTACCGGGACAGCCTGGGTAACCTCTGGTTTGGCACCACTTCCGGTCTTTATCTGTATGATTACAAACGATTCAGGAAAGTGGGAGGAAATCAGTTCAAAACCTACATCATGTCTTTGGCCGGCATGGCCGGCAACAAGCTGTTCATCGGGATGATCAAAGGGATGGGCATCCTGGACCTGAATGCTTTTTATTCCACCGGAAAGGAAGAGATCATGCTCCTGGACCACAGCAACGGCTTCCTGGGGGAAGAGTGCAAACAGAACGGTGTATATACCGACTCCCGGGGCTATACCTGGGTAGCCACCTCCGACCGGGTGGTCAGGATTGACCCGGAAAAGATAAAAACGGATACCTGCAGGCCTGTTATTTACCTCAGGTCTGTTCGTACCCTCTCCGGGGAACGGGATACGATACTGAATCTGCCCCTGGATACGGCCCCTCGCCTGCGCTGGTTCCAGAAAGACCTCCAGTTCGACTATCATGCCCTGTATTACAAGGCCCCTGAGCGGGTACAATACTCCTATATCCTGAAAGGTTATGACAAAGACTGGTCAACTCTGACACAGGCCAGATATGCCAACTATACCAACCTGAAACCCGGTCACTATGAATTCAGGGTAAAAGCATGTAATGAAAACGGTGTATGGTGTAAAAATCCGGCCTGCTATAGATTTTCTATCATACCCGCTTTCTGGCAGACCTCGGGTTTTCTGATTCTTGTAAACACTCTCTTCCTGTTGACGGTCGGGCTCATGATCTATCTTTATCTCAAGAGAAAAAAGAGGAAAAAGGAAGAGAGAGAAGCCATGGACAGGCAATTCGCAGAACTGAAACTACTTACCATCCGCAATCAGATGGATCCCCATTTCACCTTCAATGCCATCACTACGCTGGGCACCCTGATCTATACGGAAAATAAGGAAGCTGCTTATGATTACCTGGTCAGATTTTCAGACCTGATCCGGAAAACATTGGAGAGTTCAAATAGGATAACCCGGACCCTGAAAGAAGAATTGGATTTTGTCAGTAATTATCTGGATCTGCAGAAATATCGGTTCAGGAACAAATTTGAATACAGCATATCTGTGGATGAAGATATTGATCCCAGAACCCTTATTCCCCGGATGATCATCGAAACCCATGCAGAAAATGCCTTGAAACATGGATTGGTCCATTTAAATAAAAAGGGAACGATCAAAATAGATGTCACTAAAGCAGATCATGCGCTTCTGATCGTGATCACGGACAATGGTATCGGCCGGGAAAGATCGCAGGAATACAGCAAGAACTCAACCCGGATAGGACTAAAGGTGACAGAGCAGTTCTACACGCTGATCAACAAATACAACAAAGAAAAGATCACCCGGCAGATCGTTGACCTCTATGATGATGCCGGCCATCCCGCCGGCACCCGCGTGATCATCCGCATCCCGGAAGGGATGGGGTACGAGTGGTAAGGTATCAACAATTCTATGGACCTTTTAAAAGGAGTGCCTTTCTTAGCGCTTCGTTGTGAAACAAGTATGTTTCATAATAGATATTGAAGGGTTTATACAATAACTTTATTCTGCTTTTTCATTGAGATAAAAATTCCGTAATATTATCTCTAAAATAATCTGGAGATGGTTAATCCTTAAATAATTTGTCATGAAAAAATATTTATTTTTTATTGGAATATGCGTACTAGCATCAATAGAGTTATCTGCCCAGAAAAACAAATCGTTTCAAAAAGAATTTCCTATGCCGGGAACAGAAACAACAGAACTTTACTATCCTATAGTAGAATCTTTCCTGCCTGTAGAAGAAGATTTTTACCTACAAAACAAGAATATCAGAGAATTATTTTTTGAGGAACATCAATTCCATGATATAAAAGATTTGGCAAATATTACAACAGAACATAATCCCATGGAAAAGTTTCCAACCTCTTCCAATAATTATAAATTGTCTGGATCTAAAAAAGACCTGTATCCGGTCAATAATAATCATCATAAAATAAGTCCCATATTAAAAACTTTATTAAAGAAAAATCGGTTTCAATCATTATATTTTAATCCATTTAACAAACAGACTGGAAATCTAAAATCACTGACTACAACAAAACAAAGACTTGACAGTACAGATTTTTTCGAAATGAATAATTATATCTATAAATGGGATACTTCTGCTAAAGTAATAATTACATATAATGATAACGAAAACAAGAAAACATATAATACTTTTAGATGGAATGAAAACACAAAACAATGGAAAGATACTTTAAAAAGTATTTATGTTTTTGACAATAATGGAAGACTGAATTTAGCTGAACATTATTATTGGGCTAATAATCAGTGGGTAGGATCTGCGAAAAGGGAATATAATTTTAATGATAGCGGAGAGTTAACTTTTAAAGCATATTATAAATGGAATGATAGTACAAATCAGTGGATAGCATATTGGAAGCAGGAATCTACTTCTAATGACAGTGGAAGTATAATTGTAAAAGCATTTTATTTTTTGAATGATACTACTAATTTATGGATAGAATATGAGAAGGTAGAATTCACATATAATGATAGTAATAAACTAATTGTAACTA
>WFSC01000281.1 GCA_015486185.1 Bacteroidales bacterium
ACGGTAAGTGTAAGATTAAGGTCATCTTTTTTTCCCTCTGTAATGTTCATTTTTTACTGCTTAAATTGTTAAAAAAACCGCTTTCCCAGCGGCTGTTAATTTTATTTTTTACTGTGCGGATGAAGGGACTCGAACCCCCACGCCCGAAGGCACCAGATCCTAAGTCTGACGCGTCTACCAATTCCGCCACACCCGCAAAATTTTTCGCAAAGATAGAAATTTTTTTCCACCTGATAATCAAAACACAGATATACGTGGAAACAGCAAAAAAATCGTTTGTATTCGATAATTTTATAATTTTAAGCAACCAAAACGTATAATACGAAATGCTATGAAAAAATACAGCTTCTTTGTTTTAATAGCACTTCTGTCCCCACTGTTTGTAACAGGTTGTCATACTACTGCAGGGAGAAAAGGCCATGGAAAAAGCATAAAAAAAGAAGTGCCGGAGTTTAAAAAGGCCTATATCAATGAAAAGAAATTGCAGAAGGTATGGGTTTCGAAACCCGATCTGCGTGTGCCGGAAAGTGTGATCTATGATAAAACGGGAAATGTAATTTACGTTTCCAACATTAATGGAAACCCCGGCAAAAAAGACGGGAATGGTTTTATTTCCAAATTAAGTCCGGATGGCCATATTCTTGTCAGGAAATGGGTTACAGGTCTGGATGCGCCCAAAGGGCTTTCGGTTGTGGGGGATAAGCTCTACGTTTCAGATATTCAATCGTTGGTAGAGATCAGTATTCCATCGCAAAAGGTTGTAGCGAGATATAGGGATACTTTGGCCCGGTTTCTGAATGATGTTGCGGTGGATACGGCAGGGAATGTCTATGTTTCGGATATGGGAGCCTCTGCTATTTACCGTTTGCATAATGGCGTTTTTGAGAAATGGTTGCAAAATAAACGTCTGACGAGTCCGAATGGATTGTATGTCGAGGAAAATAATCTGCTGGCGGGGTTAAAAGACCGGATCGTAAGCATTGATCTGTCAAGTCGTAAGATCAGGGATTATATCCTGCATACCGGAAGCATTGACGGCTTGGAGTCGGATGGCCGGGGGCATTATCTGATCAGTGATTGGTCGGGACATGTGTATCTGGCCGGACCGGACATGAAAAGGATCTTGTTGCTCAACACTGTACCCATCCATATGCAGGCTGCAGATATTGATTTTGTAAAGTCAACAGGCATGCTTCTCGTGCCGACTTTCAATAACAACCGGGTAGTAGCCTATCGTTATATTTATTAAAAGAAAAGTCCGGAGATTTTACGCTTCCCGTTTTTCATTATTATCTGCGTAGTTCAAAGTTTTTCCCCAGGTAAACCCTGCGTACATGTTCATCTTCGGCCAGTTCCTCGCTGGTACCGGATTTCATTATTTTCCCCTCATACAGCAGATAAGCCCTATTGGTAATGGAAAGGGTTTCGTGTACATTATGGTCTGTGATCAGAATGCCTATATTCTTGTCTTTCAGATGGGCAACGATTTCCTGAATATCTTCCACGGCGATAGGATCAACGCCTGCAAAAGGTTCATCGAGCAGGATAAAACGGGGTTTGAGGGCCAGGGCACGTGCGATCTCCGTTCGCCGTCGTTCCCCTCCCGATAATTGATTCCCTTTATTTTTTCTTATCCTTTCCAGTCCGAATTCAGCGATCAGTGATTCAAGCCTTTCTTTTTGTTCGGAGCGGGGCATATCTGACATCTCCATAACTGCCAGGATATTATCTTCAACACTTAAACCGCGGAAGACCGATGCTTCCTGTGCAAGGTATCCAATCCCCCTGCGGGCCCGTTTATATACAGGTAGGGTGGTGATATCTTCCCTGTCAAGGAAAATCCTTCCTTCCAGAGGCCGGATCAATCCGACGATCATATAAAACGTCGTAGTCTTTCCGGCGCCGTTCGGGCCCAGTAACCCGACAATCTCTCCCTGTTCCACCTCGATGGAAACATGATCTACAACTATCCGTTTGCGGTATTTTTTAACAAGATTTCGGGTACTGAGTTTCATGCTGTCAGTTTATTTTCTTAACGAAGATACAAACAAATCATTGCAACAGAACTATCCGGGTTTTTCATTTTCCGTATTTTCATCCTTATCATCAGGCGTGTCTCCTTCTCCGGTTTGTTCGGCTCCGGAGCCGGGATCGTATGAAGTATCTTTTTCCGTTTCATCTGTTGCTTTTGTTTCCTTTTCTGATGCCGTTTCTGATTTGGAGTCCTGGCCATATCCCTTTTCCTCAAATTCAGCATCCTGTTTTCTTTTTATTTTTTTGGAGATGACAATGCTGACTTCATATAGGATAATCAGAGGAATAAAAACAAGTATTTGACTGAATACATCGGGGGGTGTAATAATAGCAGCCAGAATCAGAATAACCACTACAGCATGTTTTCGGTATTTTTTCAGAAATTCGGGCGTTACCAATCCTACTTTGGTGAGGAAATAAACCAGTATAGGCAACTCAAAGGTGATTCCTCCGGCCAGGGTTACCGTAGTGATTGTGGAGATATAGGAACGCAGGTTGATACGGTTGATAACCTGCCCGCTGACAGAATATGATCCAAGGAAATTAATGGAAAGAGGAGAGATAATATAATATCCGAAGAGAATTCCCAGAAAAAAAAGTAAAGAACTGTAAATAACGGAACCCCGGGCATATTTCTTCTCATTTTCATATAAGGCAGGCTTCATAAACCTCCAAAATTCATAAAATACATAAGGGAAGCCAATGATCAGGCCGGCAATGAGTGAGACGACAATATGCGTGGTAAACTGGCCGGCCATGTTGATATTGATGATTTCCAATGGGATTGAGTTGATACACAACTTTGAAATATGAACAATATTCCCCAATTGACATAACAGCCGGTTCGTGATAAAATCGGGATTTTTAGGTGCCAGAATAATATGGTCGAAAATAATATTATGATAAATAAAGGCAACAATAGACATAAGAAAAACCACCAATGTCGAACGGATCAGATGCCAGCGCAGTTCTTCCAGGTGCTCCAGAAAAGACATTTCGTCGGCTTTTTTTCTTTTTCTTTTTTTTGCCATGAATTTCGGTTTTCAATTTTTCTGAAGCGAAGTAATTGCTATTTATAAAATTTTTTAAAAATATTTCAGGCTACAAATAAAATAAACTTATGAGACAATTGTTTTATATATTTAAAAATTAATTGTATATTAGTAACTATTCAAGACAGCCGGTATGAAATAAATAGTTATTTTTGCAAGCTTTTTGAAAAACAGAAAAAAAACAGGAGGATTTTAGGGAGAAATGAATGTAAGTACGGATATTTCATTGGCAGGATACCTCAAGAAGTATTTTGGTTTTGATACGTTTAAGGGTAATCAGGAAGTGATCATAAGAAGTTTGCTGGATGGCAAAGATACCTTTGTGTTGATGCCTACCGGCGGCGGGAAATCTCTATGTTATCAGCTTCCCTCATTAATATTACCGGGGACAGCCATCGTGATCAGCCCTTTGATTGCGTTGATGAAGAATCAGGTGGATGCCATGCGTAATTTTGTAAGTACGGATGACGGAATTGCTCATTTTTTAAATTCTTCCCTTTCGAAGGCTGCCATCCAACAGGTAAGGCAGGATGTGCTTGAGCAGAGGACGAAGTTGTTGTATGTAGCGCCGGAGTCTTTGACCAAGGAAGAAAATGTTGATTTTCTGAAGAAGATAAATATTTCATTTTTTGCTATTGATGAGGCACACTGTATTTCTGAATGGGGTCATGATTTCAGACCTGAGTACAGGCGTATTCGCCCCATTGTTGAAAAAATAGGACGGGCCCCGATCATTGCACTGACAGCTACAGCTACACCCAAAGTGCAGCATGATATTCTGAAAAACCTGGGGATGTTGGATGCAAATGTATTTAAATCATCTTTTAACAGGCCTAATCTTTATTATGAGGTACGTCCGAAAGTAGATGCCACAAAGGAAATTATTAAATACATTAAGGCAAATCCCGGGAAGTCGGGAATTATTTATTGCCTGAGCAGGAAGAAAGTTGAAGAACTGGCCGAAACCCTTCAGGTTAACGGGATCAAGGCGTTGCCTTATCATGCCGGCATGGACTCGGCTACACGGTCGGGAAACCAGGATAAGTTTTTGATGGAAGAGGTGGATGTTATTGTGGCCACTATAGCGTTCGGCATGGGTATTGACAAACCGGATGTGAGGTTTGTCATACATTATGATATGCCCAAGAGCCTGGAAGGATATTACCAGGAAACCGGACGTGCCGGCCGTGATGGTGGTGAAGGCAGGTGTATCGCTTTTTACAGCTACAAGGATATCCAGAAACTGGAAAAATTTATGCAGGGGAAACCCGTGGCTGAACAGGAGATAGGGAAACAATTATTGCTTGAAACGACAGCATATGCCGAGTCGTCCGTATGCCGCCGGAAGATGTTGCTTCACTATTTTGGTGAAGATTATACCGAGGATAATTGTGGCAGTTGTGATAACTGTACGCATCCGAAAAAACAATTTGAGGGGAAAGACTATGTGGTCAAAGCGCTGAAAGTGATCATTGCTGTTCATGAAAAATTCAAGGCCGAACATATAGCCCAGGTGTTGAGCGGACACGCTACTTCAGGGGTGAAGTCGTATAAGCATCATTTGCTGGATATCTTTGGCCTGGGAAAGGAAAAAGATGAAAAATTCTGGGCCGCTGTTTTGCGGCAAATGCTGGTACATTATCTGATAGAAAAAGAAATAGAAAACTACGGGCTGCTGAAAGTAACGGAAAAAGGTCATGAATTTCTTAAGAAACCACATTCTTTTATGATGGTAGAGAATCATGATTATGAGTCGATTGATGAGGATAATGCTGCAGCCTCCGGGAGGACGGCCGCTGTGGATGATGAGTTGCTGAGTATCCTGAAGGATCTGCGAAAAGAAATTGCCAGGAAGAAAAACCTGCCTCCTTTTGTAATTTTCCAGGATCCTTCTCTGGAGGATATGGCGATACAGTATCCGGTTACCCTTGAGGAAATGCAGAATATCACCGGTGTAGGGCAGGGGAAAGCCCTCCGTTACGGGAAAGAGTTCGTTGAGGTGATAAAGAAATATGTCGAGGAAAAAGAAATTATCCGTCCGGCTGAGATGGTAGTTAAGTCTGTAGTCAACAAATCCGGATTAAAAGTTTATATCATTCAGAGCATTGACCGAAAGATCTCCCTCGATGATATTGCCAGTTCCAAAAATCTGGAGATGAATGAGCTGCTTGATGAAATCGAATCCATTGTACATTCCGGTACACGGCTTAATCTGGATTACTATATTAATCAGGTCATGGATGAAGATCATCAGCAGGAGGTCTTTGATTATTTCAGGGAAGATGCAGAGAATGAATCCGTAGAGGCTGCCCTGGAAGAACTGGGCGAGGATGAATACAGCGAAGAAGATATACGGCTTATGCGGATCAAGTTCTTCTCTGAAATGGGAAACTGATCCTTTTCACATTGCAGATGTAATATTTTGATCGTTTATTCGTCTTAAAAACAAATATTCATTTAAATCTTTGATATGTCTATAGTCTTATCAGTAATCGGCCTGACCCGGTATTATGGCAGGATCAGGGCCGTCGATGGGATGTCATTTACTGTTTCCCGGGGTTCGGTATTCGGATTACTCGGGCCTAACGGGAGCGGAAAGACCACCACCCTGTCGATGGTCATGGGGTCGGTCATCCCACAATCCGGCCGGTTCTATTGGTTTGGAAACGAACTGAACTCTCCTTCTGTATATACAAAAATAGGTTCATTGATTGAAGCACCCCGCTTTTATCCTTATCTGACCCTGGAACAAAATCTCCTGATAATTGCAAAGATCAAGTCCGTTGGCATAAATGATATACGAAGGGTCCTGAAAATTGTCCGGTTGTGGGATCGGAGGTCATCAAGCTACGATACCTTATCACTCGGCATGAAGCAACGCCTGGGTATTGCCGGTGCCCTGCTCGGCAACCCGGAAGTACTGGTATTGGATGAACCGGCCAATGCCCTTGATCCCGAAGGGATCGCTGACATCCGGAACATTATCAGGGAAGAATCATCGCGGGGCAGAACGATCATTATGGCCAGTCATATTCTGGATGAGGTGGAAAAAGTCTGCTCACATGTAGCTATTATGAAAAAAGGCCGGATTATTGCTGACGGACCGGTGAAAGAGCTGCTTGCCGAAGGGGATATATTGATTGTATCAGCCCGTGAACTGGAAAAGTTACAGGCCGTTTTGGAACACAGTATGCTGGTGACTTCTGTCAGCCGGGAAAATGATACCCTGGTGCTCTCACTGAAAAAAGAAACTTCCCCCAAAGATATTAATGAACTGGCATTCCATGAAGGGGTGATACTTACCCGGCTTGAGCCAAAGAAAAAGACCCTGGAAACGCAGTTTCTGGAACTGGTAAAACAAGAACCGAACAACGCATGAAAAAATTAATACAGATTGAATGGATTAAGGCAAGAAATTATGCTTCTTTCCGCCTTTTTGTGCTGATGCATTTTATACTGTTCCTTTTGGTCCTTTTTATCGGAAGTCGTATAGATATCTCTGTCCCCGGGTTTAGTGTGCGTAAGGTTTATCAGTTTCCCTATGTCTGGAGTTCATTTACCTGGCTGGCGGGATCAGGTTTCTTTAACTTGTTACTGGCGATTCCCGTATTGGTACTTGCCGGGAATGAGTTCGTTTTTCAGACTAATAAAACCCAATTGTTTGCCGGCCTGGGACGGAATGAGCTGTTTTCGTCTAAATTATTGCTGATCGGGGGCCTGGCTCTGTATGGTTTGTTGCTCGTTTTCATCTCTTCCCTTGTTTCCGGATTTATTTTTACCCGCGATGTTACCGTTGAAATGGTTTTTGGAGGCGCCTGGATGACCCTGATGTATTTTTTGAAAGCTGTGGCCGTAATGATTTTTGCGTATTTGCTTGCCGTGACTTTCCGTAATAATGCACTTTCCATCGTCATGTTCCTGCTTTATTTTATCATGATCGAACCCATCCTCCGCCGTTTTTTCCCGCCGGATGCACGGTTATGGTTCCCGGCCAGGGTGATCGGCCACCTGACTCCCGTGCCGGAGTTCTTTTCCATCGCCTCCGGAAATAAAGGTGATGCACAGAACCTGACCTTCGAATCGATTGGGTTGGCAGGCAAAAACCTGCCGGTTATAGTGAATACACTCATGGCTTTGATGTATTCTGCCGTATTTGCTTTCCTTGCCTGGTGGCAGATCAGGAAAAAGGACCTGTAAAAATATTTCCGGTTCATTGGAAAAACATGCAAAAAAAATATGTATTTCGGGGATAATCATATAACAAGTTGCATACGGACAGATAAATAGGGTTGCCGGGTGAAATAAGCGCAGGGCACAGGGCACAGGGCACAGGGCACAGAGCGCAGGGCACAGGGCACAGGGCGCAGAGCGCAGCGCATAGGGCACAGGACTTTTTTATTTCTCTTTGTAAACAAGTATGGTAAAAATCAGTTTTTCCGGTTTTCCGGTCTATGCATGTTTTTTGCTGCTTCTCCCGGCGATTACCGGGTGCGGGAGCAGGGAAACAGAAGGATTGAGCATTGAGGCTTTACCTGTAAATGCACAGGTGGAAGGAGATTTGTTGAGAGGGCCGTCGGTATTGAATCTGCCTGACTGTTTTGTTTGGGGCGGCAGCGTTATAAAAGGAGAGGACAACCGGTACCATATGTTTTTTTCCTGCTGGGAGAGCGGAGATTCGTTCGCTGTTTTTTCGGACGGATGGCTCCTGTATTCAAAGATCGGTTATGCCGTTTCCGTCTATCCGGACCGGGATTTTAGGTTTCAAAAGATAATCCTGCGTGGCAGGGCCTTTGAAGGCGACAGCACTGCATGGGATGCAGTGACGGTACACAATCTACATATCAGAAGATTCGGGGATAAATATTATCTCTATTACACCGGTTCGCATGATCCGGGACCACAACCCAGGGGTTCAAAAGGGGAACATGTAAGCCGCCGCAACAGGATCCAGCAGAGCCAGTGTATAGGCGTGGTGGTATTTGACAACTTTGAAGATCTGCTCAACGGCAGATATGAAAGGTCGAAAAAACCTCTTTTGAAACCACGGACAAGGGTCAAACGAGATAATATCGTTAATCCATCCACGCAGGGTACCGTTCCCAAACCGGATAACATTGTGGTAGTCAACCCGTCGGTGGTACAGCGTCCTTCGGACGGGAAGTACCTGCTTTACTTTAAGGGCAACCTATGGGATCCCAACTGGAGGGGCGTGCATGGGGTGGCTGTTGGTGATACTCCTGCAGGACCTTTTAAGGCATTGGACGATTATGTTTTCGATGTGCATCTTAAAGACGGTACCATCGCAAGCGGTGAGGATCCGTATGTGTGGTACTATAACAGATTAGGGAAATTTTTTGTGGTATTAAAGGATTTCTCCGGCAGGATTACGGGGAGCGAACCGGGGCTGGCTATGATGGAATCGGACGATGGCATTCACTGGCATGAGCCCGGGAACGCACTTTTCATGAAAAAGCAGATCGTTCTCAGGACAGGTGATACCCTGAAGGTTAGTAATCTGGAACGGCCACAGTTATTACTGAATAAAAAAGGAACCCCGCAGGTGCTGTATGCTGCCTGTTCTTTAGGGTCTGTAGGGAAGAAGAAAGACGGCAGCACGTTTAATGTGCAGATACGGTTACAGCTGAAAAGATAATATGCTGTATCTGAATAAATACGGATGAACGACAAATACCAAAACAAATACCGCATTGCATCTACCCGGTTAAAAAATTGGGATTATGGTTGGAACGGCGCCTATTTTGTTACCATCTGCACCAAAGACCGGATGCATTATTTTGGGGAAATCACGAACGGGGGGATGGCATTATCACAGGTAGGGATTTTGGCGGATTTGTTATGGCATGAAATACCAAATCACGGAAAAAACGTAACATTGAATGCATTTGTGGTAATGCCAAATCATATTCATGGTATATTGATATTGGGTGATGATAATCATGATGGCAATGATAATGATAATGGGATGGTAGAGACAAGGCATGCCTTGTCTCTACGTCATCATCAAAATGGCCAGCATGATAAACACAACCATCGATCCATGGCACAAAAACGTTTTCGGAACCCGGGCAAAAATACCATTTCATCCATAATTGGTTCGTATAAATCAG
Source organism: Bacteroidales bacterium (assembly GCA_015486185.1). Taxonomy (GTDB): domain Bacteria; phylum Bacteroidota; class Bacteroidia; order Bacteroidales; family VadinHA17; genus DRPN01. Next base: position 9,215 of record WFSC01000281.1, read on the forward strand.
CCGTAACCAAACATGTACACCGATTGGGATTCAATTTTGCCTGGCAATCACGATTTTATGACCACATCATCCGTAACGAAAAATCATTCAACCGGATCGCATCCTACATTCGCAACAATCCCCTGAAATGGCAGGACGATACATTTTATACATAAATTCATCAAATTCAATATAACAACCGGTACCATCGGAAACGGTTTCAAAAAATTTTGTATCTTCAACCTATTAAACAACCTATTAAAATAGGTAGAAAAATATTATGATATGTCACGCAGAAAGGTGAAAAACAGAAATGTACGCAGTCTGCTGAGGTTGGCGGGCGGCACGAGCTACGGTGTCAGTCTGCCCATGGAGGATGTTGCCGAACTGGGCTGGAAGGCCAAACAAAAACTGGTGGTAAAACGGTACGGCAAGGGCTTTCTCATCAGGGACTGGGAACCGGGGAAGAAAAAGGGGTGAAAAGGCAGGTTATAAGGGGGGCAGGATTGCCCTGACGACCTTCGGTGTCAGGGCGGACCTGGTTGGGGAGCTTTACAAAGAAAAGCCTGTTTTCGCTGCGCTCAGACCCGGGCTTTTTTGCTTCCATCCTCTTACAGGAGCGAGCTCCTGACGAGTCTGAAACCAAAAAAGCCCCGCACTTTGTGCCAGGCTTTTCTTTGTAGCGGGGGCAGGACTCGAACCTGCGACCTTTGGGTTATGAGCCCAACGAGCTGCCACTGCTCCACCCCGCAGTATTGGTATGCAAAAGTATAATATTCATTCTTATTCTCAAAATATTTGTTGTAATTTTGGTCACTTTTTACAATGAAATGGCCAGATGACTGAAAAAAAGAAAAAAAGCTGGACTGAGCGGTTTAAACTGACCTTGTCCAAAGAAGATACTTTCGAAGAGGTTTGGCAGATAAGGCTTACAAAAGTAGGGTTCTTTGCTACCCTTGCGACTTTTATCCTTTTTATTGTGGTGATTGTATCCCTGTTGATCGCTTTTACGAATCTGCGGGAGCTGATCCCGGGCTATCCGGGTACAGAGATACGCCGCGATATTGTCCGCAATGCCATATTGCTTGATTCGCTTGAACATGAGATCAAACTGCGGGATGCCTATCTTGAAAACGTGAAAAAGATTATATCAGGCAAAACGCCGGATAATATTGTTTATGATACCGCTTCAACGGTGAATCCACAGAACGTCAAGTTTACCCGTTCATTGGAAGATTCGTTGCTGCGGCAACAGGTCGAATCGGAAGAAGAATATAATCTTTCCGTTTCAACGCCGCTGGCCGGACGCAGTATTAAATTTTATAACATTCATTTTTTCCCACCTGTTGAGGGGATCGTTTCCAATCATTTTGATCCGGCAAGGAATCATTTTGGTACCGACATTGCCGGTGTACCCAATGAAGTGGTGCATGCCACCCTTGATGGTACGGTGATCTTTGCCGGATGGACCCTGGAAACGGGTTATGTGGTGGAAATTCAGCATGATGATAACCTGATTTCGGTTTACAAGCACAACAATACCGTATTAAAACCGGTAGGCTCTATTGTTAAAGCCGGAGAAGATATTGCCCTGATGGGTACCACCGGCGAACTTTATACCACCGGTCCGCATCTGCATTTTGAACTCTGGTACCAGGGACAACCGTTGGATCCTGAAAAATATGTGGTTTTCTAATTCTACAACTGATTCTGAAAAAATATGCAGAAATCCATAGCTATACTGGGGTCAACGGGGTCTATCGGTACTCAGACCATTGAAGTAGTGCGTTCTCATCCTGACCGGTTCAGGATTACCGGACTAACGGCCAATAGAAATTATACTCTGTTGATCGAACAGGCCCTTTTGTTAAACCCCGGTAAGGTAGCTATTGGGGATAGCGCTTATTATTCAAAGGTAAAAGAAGCACTGAAGGATACAGGGATAAAGGTTCTGGCCGGCCGGGAAGGTATTCTTGAAATTGCTGCGGATAACAACAGCCGGATGGTTGTTATAGCGCTGGTTGGTTTTTCGGGTTTGCGACCTACCATGGCTGCTATTCGTGCGGGGAAGGAAATAGCCCTTGCCAATAAAGAGACCATGGTGGTAGCCGGAAAACAGGTGATGCATGAAGCATTGGAAGAAAAGGTTCCGGTGCTGCCCGTTGATTCTGAACATTCGGCCATTTTTCAATGTCTGACAGGTGAAGACAGAGATTCGGTGGAAAAAATTATACTGACGGCCTCGGGAGGGCCTTTTTTATATCACAACAAGGAAAAACTCGAAAAAGTAACCCCGGAAGAGGCCCTGAAGCACCCTAACTGGAAAATGGGAGATAAAATAACGGTGGATTCGGCATCGTTGATGAATAAAGGGTTTGAAGTAATCGAGGCCCGCTGGTTATTTGATATTGTTCCCGAAAGGATAGAGGTCGTGATACATCCCCAATCCGTTATCCATTCCATGGTACAGTTCAGGGACGGGTCTGTCAAGGCACAGCTTGGTATGCCGGATATGCGTATTCCTATTCAACTGGCGCTGAGTTATCCGGAGAGAATGGATTCGTCCTGGGGCAGGGTGGATTTTACCCAACCGTCAACGTTGACATTTTTACCGGCAGATCAAAAAAAATTTCGTAACCTTGCGCTTTCTTATTTTGCCATTAAAAAAGGAGGTAATATGCCCTGTATCCTCAATGCTGCAAACGAGGTTGCAGTAGATGCATTTCTTAAGAAAAGGTTGAAATTCAGTCATATGCCCGATCTGATAGAAAAAACCATGCAGCGTGTCGGATTTTTGCAGAACCCTTCTTTTGAAGAGCTGACCGGAACGGACAAAGAAGCAAGAAGAATAGCAGAGGAATTAATTAAAAGGAAGTAAAAGAAAATGGTAGTACTGATCAAAACAGCCCAGTTGTTATTAAGTTTGTCCATTCTGGTCATATTGCATGAGTTGGGACATTTTACATTTGCTAAAATATTTAAGACACGGGTCGAGAAATTTTATCTTTTTTTCAATCCCTGGTTTTCGTTGTTCAAGTTCAAAAAGGGTGAAACCGAATACGGGATTGGCTGGTTGCCGCTGGGAGGCTATGTGAAGATTGCCGGTATGATCGATGAGTCGATGGACCGGGAGCAGATGAAAAAACCTGCCCAGCCATGGGAGTTCCGTTCCAAACCTGCCTGGCAACGATTATTGATCATGCTGGGTGGAATATTGGTCAATTTTATTTTGGCTTTTGTTATTTATATCGCCGTAATGTTTGTCTGGGGAGAAGAATACCTGCCTACCCAGAATGTTAAATATGGTATCCTGGTTGATTCTGTCGGGGTACAAATGGGACTGCAAAACGGAGATAAGATCATTTCGGTAGATTCACAGAAAATAGACAACTTCGCAGCAATCCTCCCTGATATTGTCCTGAATCACAGTAAGACTTTACAGGTAGAACGTAACGGGCAAAAGATTAATATTAATATCCCCGATTCGATCTTCCCGAAACTAATTAAAGGTCAGGGGATGATCCAGCCGCGATTGCCTTTTGAGCCTTATATTATCCAGGGATTCACAAAAAACTCACCTGGAAAATCAGCGGGGCTGGAGAAGGGGGATAAGATTGTTGCGGTAGATGGTCAGCGGTTTTCGTTTTATGATGAATTCAGAAATTATCTGCTAAACCATAAAGGTAAACAGGTCGTTTTGACGGTAGAAAGGAATTCCCGGGAATTAAATGTTCCGGTTAAGCTCACGCCGGAAGGAATGATCGGCGTATCTAGCGACTTCTCCAAAGTATTCAAATATAAAAAGATCAGATATTCTTTCTGGGAATCGATACCGGCAGGCATCAGTAAAGGTATCCGTACCACCAATGATTATCTGAAACAGATCAAACTCATTTTCTCTCCTAAAATGAAAGCCTATGAATCGTTGGGAGGTTTTATAACCATTGGTAAGATATTCCCGTCCGTATGGGACTGGAATGCTTTCTGGAATCTTACGGCATTTTTATCCATTATCCTTGCCATTATGAACCTTATTCCTATTCCGGGGCTCGATGGCGGTCATGTGTTATTTTTGCTGTATGAGGTGGTCACCGGCAGGAAACCCGGGGAGAAATTTCTGGAATATGCCCAGATTATAGGAATGTTTCTGCTTCTTGCTTTATTGTTATATGCCAACGGAAATGATATTGTAAAGTTATTTGGGAAATAGATTGCTGAATAAACACTTTATGAAAATATTGAGTAACTTTGTTTTGTCAAAGAATTAAAAAAACACAGAATGATGGAATGTTTTGTAATTGCTGGAATGTTTGGGCCAACAGAGATTGTTATAATCGTTTTGGTATTGGTTTTACTTTTCGGAGGAAGAAAAATTCCCGAATTGATGAGAGGCCTGGGGCAGGGCATGAAAGAATTTAAAAAAGCCACAAAGGACGAGCCGGAACCGCAGGAAGGAAATTCTAATGGCAAATCCAAGGAATCCTGACCTGATACCGCATATTTTGTCAGAGAAAATCTTCCATAATGTTCACCCTGATATCTTTCTTGTGACTGTTTTGTAACAAGGATTGGTAAGGCATGATTTTTGTTCCCTTGTGGAGCAAAGGAATATAAAACCTACACACATGAAAAAACTGGTATTTTATCTGGGAATATTTTTACTGGCAGGGTATGGTTGTAAAATGAATAATGAAACCCTGAAACCAAAAATTACAGGGGCAGCGGGAGAAGTACTGGTTGTGTCACCAAAGGCGATCTGGAACAGTCCGGCCGGCGATACCCTGGCGGGTTTACTTCAACAGGGTTTACCTTATCTTCCCCAGCCGGAACCCGTGTTTAAGGTCATTCATGTCATTCCCGCCAATTTTGATAAAATGTTTCAAACCCACAGAAACATTTTGTTTGTAAAAATAGGAAGCCAGTATAAACAGGCGAAGATGGTGGTGGAACATGATAAATGGGCCACACCGCAATTGATCGTGGAATTGCAGGCCCCGGATATTCCCTCTTTTGTTAAACTTGTCGGAGAAGGAGGGAATTCATTGATCAACCGTATCAATGAAATGGAAAGAAGCCGGATTATAGGTTATTATAAAAAATATCTTCAGACGGATGTTTACAAGAAACTAAAAGAAAAATATCATATCACTTTGGATATTCCCAAGGGCTATACCATGGATGTGGACTCTGGTAATTTTGTTTGGATAGCAAGCGAGACGCCTTCTACCAGTCAGGGTATTCTGATTTACTTTTATCCTTACAAGAGCCAGCTCATATTTACAAAAGATAGTCTTATCTCTATCAGAAACCGCATCCTTAGGAAACATGTTCATGGCCATATGGAAGGAACCTATATGACTACAGAGACCATTATTCCTCCTGAATTCAGGGCTTTTAAAATAAATGGACAGTATTATGCCGAATTGCGGGGTTTATGGAAGCTGGAAAACGGATTCATGGGCGGTCCTTTTGTGAGCCTGTCCACAGTGGATAAGTCCAGGGACAGGGTGGTCACGGTCGAAGGGTATGTTTATGCACCGGGCGAGAAGAAAAGAGAATTGCTGAGACAGGTGGAGAGCATTCTCTATACCCTGAAAATCTATTCTGATTAATTTCTGATAAGACACTGGTACTATTTTAAAGGTATTAATGCTACTCCGTCAGTTGACGGAGTAGCTTTTTTTTTACATTTGCATAAGAATTTAAAAACAGCATTATGGCGAAGTTGAATATAGTCAGAGCAGAACAATATGAAGAGGGTAGATCAGCAATTTATCTGATTGAGAAGAAAGAATATCTTTCTTCCATTTCTTTGGATAAAAAAGAAAAGGCATTTTTGGATATGCAGTTATCGACTGAAAAGACATGGATGATGCTGAACCGTTATGATTACCGTCTTTATTTTGTTCTTTTACCCGTGGAAGACGGCGAAGAGGTAAAAAAGGAAAAGCTGCGGGAAACAGCGTATTCTCTTTCAAAGGTTTTGAAAGATCAGGAAGAAAAGGATCTACAACTGATTGATAATTTTCCGAAAGCAATTTTTGCTTTTTCTTTCCTCGAGGGGTTTGCATTGAGCTTTTATCAGTTTGATAAATATATTACAAAGAATAAGAAAGAGAAAAATAATACTGTTTTCCCTGAAAAGATCAGGGTAATATCCGGTCATTTGACAACGGACCATTTGAATGAACTATCAGTGTTGGTTCAGGCGGTTTATCATGCGCGTGATATGGTAAATGAGCCTGTGTCTTCCCTTAATGCAGTGCGTTTATCCACCATTTTTCAAAAAATGGGAAAAGAGGCAGGCTTCAGGGTGGAGGTTTTTCATAAACAGAAAATAGAATCGTTGCGTATGGGAGGGTTACTGGCGGTTAACAAAGGAAGCATTGATCCGCCGACATTTACGGTTATGGAGTGGAACCCTGAAAATGCCGTAAATCAACATCCTGTTGTGTTGGTCGGCAAGGGAGTTGTCTTTGATACGGGGGGGCTAAGTCTGAAACCGACAAAAGACAGTATGGATACCATGAAATCAGACATGGCCGGAGGGGCTGTTGTCGGTGCCACATTGTATGCTTTGGCCCGTAATAAAGTGCCTTGTCATGTGATCGGGCTCGTACCGGCAACGGATAATCGCCCTGATGGCAATGCCTATGCTCCCGGCGATGTGATCACCATGTATGATGGCACCACGGTGGAGGTGCTTAATACTGATGCCGAGGGGAGAATGATCCTGGCTGATGCACTGGCCTATGCAAAACATTATAAACCCGAACTGGTGATCGAGCTCTCAACCCTCACCGGAGCTGCTGCCGTAGCCATCGGGAAATACGGCATTGTAGGAATGGGAACAGCACCCGAGAAAGATTTTTCTGCCCTGGGAAAAAGCGGAGAAAAAGTATATGAACGGGTGGTACGTTTTCCTTTCTGGGATGAGTATAAGGAGCTGCTAAAATCGGATATTGCCGATATGAAAAATATAGGAGGCCGTGAAGCCGGAGCCATTACTGCAGGAAAATTCCTTGAATATTTTACCGACTATCCGTATATTCATCTGGATATTGCCGGACCGGCTTTTGTGCAAAGTGATAATTCCTGGCAGGGAAAAGGTGCAACAGGGGTCGGAGTGAGGCTGTTATATGATTTCCTGAATACAAGATGCCGGTCCTGACTGCTTATTTAAATTTATCAGAAACTTTCAGAACATTATGTCAGAAAAGAAAATAAAAGTAGGTATTACCCAAGGTGATATTAACGGGATCAGTTATGAAGTTATCCTGAAAACACTGATCGACAACAGGATCAATGAGTTTTGTACACCCATTGTGTATGGATCTCCCAAGGTGGCTGCTTATCACCGGAAAGTACTGGATATTACAAATTTCAGTATGAACCATATCAAATCGGCAGCAGAAGCCAATCCTAAAAGAGCCAATATCATTAACTGTGTGAGTGACGATATCCGGGTCGATCTTGGAAAACCGACCCGGGAAGCCGGAGAGGCTGCTTTGGCAAGTCTTAAACAGGCTATCTCCGATCTGCAGGACAATATGATTGATGTCCTGGTTACAGCTCCCATTAATAAAAGCACCATTCATTCCGAAGCTTTTCCTTTTCCGGGTCATACCGAATATATTGAGCAGTCTTTTGGTGAAAGAGGAGACAGCCTGATGCTTATGGTGGGTGAAAATCTGCGTGTTGGCATAGTGACCGGTCATATGCCGTTGGCAGAGGTGCCCCCGGCTATAAGTGAAGAGAAAGTCTATTCCACTATCCGGATCATGGAAAGGACTATGGTACGGGACTTCAGGATCAGAAGCCCCAGAATAGCTGTTTTGGGACTGAATCCACATGCCGGAGAAGAAGGTCTGCTGGGAGAGGAAGAACAGGAGAAGATCATCCCGGCTATACTAAGAGCCCGGGAGAAAGATAATTTGCTGGTTTTTGGTCCTTATCCGGCCGATGGCTTTTTTGGCGCTGCTGATTACCATAATTTTGATGCCGTTTTGGCCATGTATCACGATCAGGGACTGGCGCCATTTAAGGCCATTAACTTTGAAAACGGAGTGAATTTTACTGCAGGATTGCCTGTGATACGGACTTCTCCTGCGCATGGGACGGCCTATAATCTGGCGGGAAAAGGAGTGGCTTCGCCGGAGTCGTTCCGTCAGGCCCTTTATTTGGCTATCGATATTTTCCGGAACCGTAAATTATATGAAGAGATAACCCAGGATCCACTTGACACCCATGATCAGGAAAAGGATTAATCCCTGTTTCTGATACCGTACGCTCTCAACCCTAAAAACCAACCAGAAATCATGTATGAGTATATTCAAGGAAAGATCACGGAATTGACTCCTGCCTATGCTGTCGTTGACAATGGTAATGTCGGATATTATATCCATATTTCCTTGTTTACATTTACTTCCCTTAAAGACCATCCGGAAGCCCGGTTGTATATCCATCATGTGATCCGGGAAGATGCTCATTTATTATATGGGTTTGCCGGCAAAAAAGAGAGGGAGATGTTCCGGTTGCTGATCAGTGTGTCCGGTATAGGAGCCAATACAGCCCGTTTGATCCTCTCATCCCTCAGCCCGGTGGAAGTAGCACAGGCTATTGTTACCGAAAATGTGACAATATTGAAAGGGATAAAAGGGATTGGGGGGAAAACAGCCCAGCGCGTGATCGTTGACCTGAAAGATAAGGTGGGGAAAATTTCCGGAGAAGAAGAATTTTTACCACTTCAGGGCAATAGCAACGTAGAAGAATCGTTATCTGCATTGGTAACTTTAGGATTCCCGAAAGCCCTGGTGAAAAAAACAATTGAAAAGATCATAGCACAGGATCCGGATATGGCGGTGGAAGGAATTATTAAAGAAGCTTTGAAGATATTGTAAGGTTTTCAAATCTTATCCCTGTTGGATAATAGAAAAATATATGCTTTTATTTTATTTTCCGGCCTTTTGTTATTTGTGCAGGGGATATCTGTGTGGGCTCAGGTAAACGCATCTGATAGTTCAAAAACGAGCGGAACGCCTCTGTTGCATTATCCTTTTCATGATTATTCCGGAAATCCTTTACTACAGCAAAACCAATCGGGGTTATATCTGAACCTGCCTTCCAATATTCAAAGAAGAATAGAATACGATCCCAAAACCAACGAATATATTATTTATGAGAAAGTCGGCAAAGGCTTTAATTACCGTCTGCCTTATGTAATGTCACAGGATGAGTTTAGAAAATGGCAATATGATCAGGCAATAAGACAATATTGGCAACAGAAAGCCAGTGGTAATGCCGGGAGTTTCCGGAAATCTCTTATCCCGAAGTTATATGTGGGAGGAGAAGCTTTCGACCGTGTTTTTGGCAGTAACACCGTGAATATTGTCCCTCAGGGGTCGGCAGAGCTTATTTTTGGTATTAATACCTCGAGGATCGATAACCCGGCACTTTCTGAAAAACTCAGGAAGGTTACCACTTTTGATTTTAAGGAAAAGATCCAGATGAATGTGGCTGGTACCGTAGGTGATAAGCTGAAGCTGGGGATCAACTATAATACGGAGGCTACATTTGATTTTGAGAACCAGACCAAGTTGGAATATACGGGGAAAGAGGATGAAATTATCAAAAAAATAGAAGCCGGTAACATTAATTTTCCACTTTCCGGAACACTTATTACCGGAAGCCAGAGCCTGTTCGGGTTAAAAACAGATCTTCAATTCGGGAAACTGACAGTTAGTGCGGTATTCTCACAACAAAAAGGGCAGACATCGGAGATAGACGTTAAGGGAGGAGCACAGATACAGGATTTTACCGTACGGGCCGATCATTATGAGGCCAATAAACACTTTTTCCTTTCGCAATTTTTCCGTGATCAGTTTGACCGTGCGCTGGCTCACCTTCCGGTGATCAATTCAGGGGTTACCATTCAGCGTATTGAGGTATGGGTAACCAATAAAACCAATCGGTTTGAAAATTCGAGAAATATTGTTGCTTTTATGGACCTGGCTGAAGGAAGGCAACATATATATAATCAGATCCCGGCATTTGGACAAACCGGCCAGGGTCCTTATGCAGATAATAATCTTAATGGATTATATGCCCAGATGAACACTACCTACAGTGGTATAAGGGATATCAGCCAGGTAACCAATACCCTTGATCCGCTGAGACCGGATTTTGAGATAGGAAGAGATTATGAGAAAATAGAAAATGCCAGGAAACTTAGTGAAAGGGAATATACGGTAAATAAACAATTGGGTTTTATCTCACTGAATTCGGCCCTGAATGCAGACGAAGTATTGGCCGTAGCCTATGAATATACCGTGAATGGTAAAGTTTATAAGGTAGGTGAGTTTTCCAGTGATGTAAGTGCTCCTGATGTGTTGATCCTGAAACTGCTGAAGGGGACCAATCTTTCACCTGAATTGCCAGTCTGGGATCTGATGATGAAAAATATTTATTCACTGGGAGCTTATCAGATAAAACAAAAAGATTTCCAGTTGCATGTTTTGTATCATGATGATAAAACGGGGAATGACATTAATTATATCCCTGAGGGAAAGATCAAGGAGGACATATTACTCAAGGTGCTGAACCTCGATAATCTTAATTCACAGAACGAGCCTTATCCCGACGGGTATTTTGATTTTCTTCCCGGCGTAACGATCAATCCTTCCAATGGCCGGGTTATCTTTCCGGAAGTAGAACCTTTTGGCAGTTATCTGCGGAAAAAGATCGGAGATGATGCCATTGCTGATAAATATGTGTTTCAGGAACTGTACGATTCCACGCTGGTAAAGGCTACGCAAGTGGCTGAAAAGAATAAATTCAAGATCGTGGGAAGCTATTCTTCTTCTTCCAGCTCGGAAATTCAGTTAAATGCCATGAATATCCCCAAAGGCTCGGTGAAAGTTACAGCAGGAGGTATTCAGTTAAGAGAGAATGTGGATTATACGGTAGATTATAATCTGGGTCGGGTGAAGATCATTAACCAGGGCTTGTTGGAATCGCAGACACCCATTAAGGTGCAGCTTGAGAGTAATCAGTTGTTTAACCTGCAGACCAAAACACTGTTGGGAACCCATTTGGATTACAAGATCAGTGATAATTTTCATATTGGGGGTACGGTGCTGAACCTTACAGAACGGCCCCTGACGCAGAAAGTAAATCTGGGGGATGAACCGATCTCCAATACGATGCTGGGGCTGGACGGGACTTATCATTCCGAATCACGTTTTCTGACCCGTTTGGTGGATATGCTTCCTTTTTTGCAGACCAAGGCCACTTCTACCCTGGATTTTACCGGAGAATTTGCCCAGATGATCCCCGGACATTCAAAGGCTATTCATAAGAAAGGTACTTCTTATATTGATGATTTTGAGGGAAGCACGACAACCATTGATCTGAAAGCTTTTAATGCCTGGGTGTTGGCAAGTACTCCCCAGGGGCAGCAGGATCTGTTTCCCGAAGCCCAGTTGAACAATAACCGGCTTTATGGGGCCAACCGGGCCAAACTGGCTTGGTATGTGATTGATCCGTTATTTCTTAGAAATAATGCCAATACGCCGGAGTATATGAAGAAAAACCCGGATTATCAATCCAGTCATTATGTACGGGAAGTGTTTGAAAAGGAATTGTTCCCGAACCGGGAGAATCCTAGCGGCATTCCGACAAATATCCCTGTGCTGAACCTTGCCTTTTATCCTGATGAAAGAGGACCTTACAATTATGATCTCACTTCTTCCCCTTACACTGCAGGCATCAATTCTAACGGGAAATTGAATGCACCTGAAACCCGTTGGGGAGGGATCATGAGGGAAGTCCCCACCAATGATTTTGAGTCGGCTAATGTCCAGTATATTGAATTCTGGCTTATGGATCCTTTTGTGGAGATGCCGGATAACCATGGAGGAGATCTTTATCTTGATTTGGGGGATGTCTCGGAAGATATACTGCGCGATTCGAGAAAAAGTTTCGAGAATGGTTTGCCTACTTCTCCGATCGTGCAGGATGTGGATACCACCATCTGGGGTCGTGTGCCGGTAAACCAGTCACTGGTCAATGCTTTTGACAATGACCTGAATGCCAGAAAATATCAGGATGTAGGTCTTGACGGACTGGGCGACTGGGATGAAGATACTTTCTTTAGCTCTTATCTGGACTCCCTGAAAAGCATCCTGACTCCCGAGGCTTATCAGGAGATATTAAAAGACCCTTCCGGAGACGATTTTCATTATTACAGAGGAAGTGACTATGACCGTGAACAGTTGGGGATTCTGGACAGATACAAAAAGTATAACGGAATGGAGGGTAATTCCCCTACCTCAGAGATGTCCAAGGAATCTTATCCGACCACCGGTTCCACCCTCCCCGATGTAGAGGATATCAACCGGGACAATACATTGAGTGAGACGGAAAGATATTACCAGTATCATGTTAGTCTCCGCCCGTCGGACCTGAAAGTGGGCAAAAATTTTATTACCGACAAAGTAACCAGTACCGTAACTTTTGCTAATGGACAGGAATCTTCAGTAAACTGGTACCAGTTCAAAATACCTATCAGGGAATATAACCGGATAGTCGGGGGAATCCAAAATTTCAAGTCTATTCGTTTTATCCGTATGTTTATGCGTGGGTTTAACATGGAGACGATCTTGCGTTTTGCTACTTTTGATCTGGTAAGAGGAGAATGGAGAACTTATTACAATTCCTTGTTACAGGGAGGAGAGCGGATCAACGTACCGCAGCAAACAGGAGGTGATTTTGTGGTTTCTGCCGTAAATATTGAAGAGAACAGCAGTAAACAGCCGGTGAATTATGTGCTTCCTCCCGGAATTGACCGGGTTATCGATCCTACCAATCCACAATTGCGGCAATTGAATGAACAATCCATCTTAATGAGGGTGAAGGACCTTGAGGACGGGGATGCCCGGGCTATTTATAAAAATGTAAGTCTGGATCTGCGTAAGTATAAAAAATTGCGCATGGAAGTTCATGGCGAGGCATTGCCGGGAGAGTCCCTTCTGGATAATGAAGTAACGGTATTTATACGGCTTGGGACAGATTACCGGGATAATTACTATGAATATGAAGTGCCACTGAAAGTTACGCCGCCAGGCAGGTATAACAACGATCTCACAAGTGACCGTGAGATCGTTTGGCCGGAAGACAACCGGATGATCATCCCCCTGGAATTATTGCAGGAACTTAAACAGGAGAGGAATGCCATTGTACGTAAAAACAGGTCGGGGTTGTCTATAAGTGACGTTTATGTGAAAAGAATTGAGAATGGCAGGGTGATTAAGGTAGCAGGGAATCCGAATTTCAGCAATATACGCACCATTATGATCGGCATACGTAACCCGTTGCAGAATAATCACTATTTTGAGGATGACGGGCTGCCCAAATCGGTTGAGGTATGGTGTGACGAATTACGGATGTCTGATTTTGATGAAAAGGGAGGATGGGCAGCCAATGCCCGTCTTCAGGCCCGCCTGGCTGATCTGGGCACAGTGGATATGGCCGGATTCACCAGTAAACCCGGATTTGGAAGTATAGAAAAGAAAGTGGCCCAGCGAAGTCAGGAGGAAGTGATCCGGTATGATATCTCAACCAATCTGGAACTTGGTAAATTTTTCCCTGAAAAGGCCAGGGTCAGAATCCCATTGTTTATTGGCTATTCGGAAACCAGGATCAATCCTGAATATAATCCCATGGATCCCGATATCCCGTTAAAGTCTGCGCTGGCACATGCCGAGACCAGGGCTGAAAGAGATTCTATACTCCATTATTCCCAGGATTACAGTAGCCGGAAAAGTATCAATCTTACCAATGTTGGGATAGGGAATGTTACTAAAAAACCCAGGTTTTACAGTCCTTCTAATTTGTCCTTTAATTTCGCCTACAGCGAATTATATCACAGAGATGTGAAAACCGTTATCAATCTTGAAAAGAATTACCGGGGCGGACTGGCTTATAATTTTAATGCAAATCCAAAGAATATTGCGCCATTCCGGAAGATGAAATTCCTTAGATCTCCGGTATTCAGACTGATACGGGATTTTAATTTTTATTATATGCCCAAACATTTTTCGTTCAGAACTAATCTCAACAGGTATTACAATGAGATAAAAACGAGAAATATTGCAGTACCCTATCTGAAAATAGATCCTACATTCCGCAAGGATTTCCTCTGGAACAGGAACTATGATGTAAAATGGGATCTGACCCGGGCCCTGCGGCTTGATTTTGCAGCAGGGAATATTGCCCGTATTGATGAACCGATGGGCGGTGTGGATAAGAACAGATATAAGGATGAGTATGAACGATGGAAAGACTCGGTATGGGTAAACCTGAAGCACTGGGGGAGAAATACCCGTTATTTCCATACGATCAATGCTTCCTATACGATCCCCATTAATAAAATACCCCTCCTGAGCTGGGTTACGGCTACTGCCCGTTACAGCCTGAAATACGACTGGCTGATCGGTCCTGTTTATCCGGATTCAATGAATAT
>WFSC01000282.1 GCA_015486185.1 Bacteroidales bacterium
GTCTTGAATTGCCTCTTTGACGCAGCGATTGTGATGCAGGTAACAGAATCATTCATTTTTTTAACGGAAGCAGTTTACACAGGTTCCTGTTTTATCAATGAATCAGGGCTTTCTAACAGATTGTATATAAAAATAAAGTTAAAATATCTATATTTATTGTTACTTACAATCCGGATATGCGTCAAACACTGAAATATTTGCCAGGTGAATGATTTTGAAGTTATAGACAGCGTACTGGCTGGCGACCGGGAAGCCTTTGCACTACTCGTTAACCGGTATAAGGATATGGCTTATACGCTGGCTTTCCGTATGGTTGGTAACAGACCGGATGCCGAGGAGATCATACAGGAAGCTTTTATTAACGCATATAAAAAACTGGGTGCCTTCCGTCGTGATTCATCCTTCTCTACCTGGTTTTACAGAATCGTTTATAACAGAACCATTTCATTCTTACGATCCCGGAAAAATACAAACAATGCAGATGATTATATCTTGCAGACAAGGATATCTGATGAACCGGACTATCTGGAATTTGAAGAGCGGGATTTCAGAAAAAATGCCGTTTTATGGGCTATTTCCCAACTTAAGCCTGTTGAAAGAATGATAATCACACTTTTTTATCATGAAAACAAATCTTTAAAAGAAACAGGAGCCGTTGTTGGAATGAATGAGGATGCGGTAAAAATGAAGCTTCACCGTTCACGAAAAAAAATGAAGGCGCTGTTGGAAAGCAAGTTTCAGGGAGAATTTGTCGATGTTAATTTTTAATTTTTAAGTCATGGATGATTTTGATAAATTGATCAGAGAAGCAGGAACAGAAAGAACGTCTGACAGGTTTACAGCTGAGGTGATGGAGAAAATCAGGCCATTGCCTGTACCGGAAACCCACTACTCTGCACGGATACCCCTATGGTTTAAAATCATAATGATCGGAGTGTTTACCGGCGCCCTGATCTTTACGTTTCTTTCCACGGGGATAGATGCCGGTAATGATGGGATCATGGTACGAGTCATATCTCAGGGTTTGGGGTATTTTTCAGGATTATTTTCTGCTATAAAGGTCTGGATCAATATGTATATATGGTTGAGCCCTTCTATCCTTTTTTCCATTGCCGGTATTTTTTTCCTGTTAACCCGGAAGCAGGAGTTTAATCCGAAGTATATATAATATTTTTTCTGAAGTATGGATGTATTTCAATAAAGGCTATTCAGAAGATATTGAGATTATTAAATAATTAAAGTTTCGCACTTATTATCAAATCACAATACATCAATTAATTACAATTGATGTAAATTTGCTATATATTTGTTTATCAACATTATATGTTTTCCATTTTTGGTCAGGCTGCACTTTTTTGCTTTGATACCTCAGGAAGCAACTTTCCAGGTATTTTAAAAGCCCTTTCATCGCTGAGCATTTTCTCCCATATTTCCATTTCGTCTATTTCCACAAACAATACATGAATAATCCTTACCAATTCGATAAACAATCCCCACAATCGCTCATCCAACCGGGATTGGATAATCCTTTCCCTGAGATCCCTAAACAATGCTTCTTTTGTTTCATAATGCTCTAACCTGAACTGTAGGGTCAATAATATATGCTGGATCATGGTTATGGTCGTATCGGCGATCTGTGCATCGAAATCATTGGACTGGCTCCTGCCTAATTCCAACAACTGCTTGCTCTCCTTAAAGAAGTTATGTAAAGCTTTACATAAACTTTTAAAAGAACTTAAAATAAAATCCGGTTCAAGCCACCTGGGGATAAAACCGTTTTTTAATTCTGCTATTTTATTAATATCTTTACTGTGCAGCATGGTTGTTGTTTTTGGAGACATATGCCATATATACTTAATCATAGTGTATTAGCAAAACAATCATGCTGCTTTTTTCTCTTATATTTTGCTGTTTTTTAACATTTTATTCATCTGCGAAACTTTAGTCAGTAATTTTAAGGATGGTTTTGCCAACCTGATATGACCCGGTAGATGAGAACTCATTGGAACGACGGTGATCAAGTGTTTTTTTCTGTTTTGGGCAATGATTCTCCTTCGGGTTCCAAGGCCAATAAAAAGGCGGCTGTAATAGCCAGTATCATCCCTGTGACAATTACCGGGTGGGGGATCACCTGATAAATGATCAGCGAGAGGATCACGGTGATCACAGGCGGCAACGCATTCACCATGGGACTGACGATAATGGCTTTCCCGTAACGGAAGGCGAAGACCAGGGTCATAAAACCGATGGAATTAAGTATCTGTACCATAGCGGCCAGGTAAGGGCCTTTGAAAGACCAGTTGATCTCCCGGGAGAAATCGGTCATCCAGATGGCTATGGGAGCTATGGCCAGCGCCGTGATCATAGTATAAACGACCAGGCTTTCTGCACGCATTGAATTGTTGGCCGATTTCAGGATAAATGCCTGCAGACCCCACATACCTGCTACCAGCAGAGAGAGGATGATCCATAAGTAGCCAGTGGCTGCGGAATCTCCCGGGGGCTGGTAGGATAACAGGAATATAGCGACGATCGCTATGAAAATACCGACCCATGCTCTTTTACTGGCCTTCTCTTTGAGAATGAAATAGGAAAGCAGGATGGTTATGACCGGAGCGATGGAGATAAAAGGAAATACCAGATAGGCCGGCCCGGTGCGCAATGCTTCAAACAGCATTAACTGACCTGCACAGCCTAGCAGTCCGGTGGACATCCCCAGGAAAACAGATCGGCGATCCCTGTCCAGTTTTCCTTTCAGGAGAATGAGTGCAAAGCCACCCACGGGGATCAGGGTTAATGCCCACACTGTATATCCCAGGGTGGCCGGGAACCCGTTTTTCTCCGGAATCTCAATGAACGCGCCCCAAACTCCCCAAAACAGGGCTGTTGTCAGAGCAAAGATCAGCCAGCTTTTTTTTCCTGTGTTACTCATAACAGATCCTCGTATTAAAATGAAAGCGAATTATGCATTTGTGATCAAAGACAGTTTCTTTTTTATCAGTGATGTTACAGGATCGATGGCATCCGGGAAAACGATCCGCAGATCGATCTCGTCGGTATTATGGAGAATATTTTTCAGGGAGCCCATAAAAGTGTTCTTGATCTCCGTAGCCAGGTTGATCTTATTGATCCCGTTTTTTATGGCGGCCCGGATCTGATCATCCGGGATCCCGGAACTGCCGTGCAGCACCAGTGCCGCCGGAGTGGCTTCCCTGATCGTCCGGATCACATCCAGGGCCAGGTGAGGTTCTTCTTTATAAAACCCATGTGCATTTCCCACGGCAATAGCCAGTGCATCCACGCCGGTTTGTTCGACAAATGCCCGGGCTTCTTCGGGACGGGTGTACTCGAATTTTTGTGATTGTCCGAGTTTGGCTACATATCCCAGCTCGGCTTCCACGGAGATATCTTTTCCGGAGGCCATCTCTACCACGCTCCGTGTAAGTCTGATGTTTTCTTCAAATGGCAGATGGCTCCCGTCAATCATAACGGAGTCAAAACCGGACGCTATACATCTTTGAATAAGTTGCAGATCACTGCCGTGATCCAGGTGTATCCATGCCTCGACGTTTTCTGCTTCGATGCAGGCCTTTGCCATTCCCAGAGCCGTTTCAAGGCCCATATAATGAATGGAGCTTTCAGATAACTGAAGGATGATCGGAGTATTTTCAACCTTTACGGCATTGATGATAGCGCGCAAGGTTTCATAATTGTAAAAATTTGTAGCAAGTATAGCCCGGTTTTCCTGCGTAAGGAGTTTCAGTTTTTCTTTCAGTGTCATATTTTCTTGTTAAATTGTTTCAAAGCGATGTCCCTGACCAGTTGCAGGTTGTCAAAAGCAGCTATGCCTCCTGCCCTTGTGGTGTTGATGGCACCTGTGAGTGCCCCGAATTCAAGACATTCCCGGAGAGGTTTGCCTTCAACGAATTTTGCAATAAAACCGGCATTAAAACTGTCACCGGCGCCAACCGTATCTACTACATCGGAATTAAGGAAAGGTTTCTGGTGATATTTTTCCCCATGGTGCCACATATAAGCTCCGTTGGCGCCGTCCTTCACAATGATAACGTTGGCCGAGGGGGTCAGGGCCGCTGCGGCTTCACCGGGATCGGCAGTGCCTGTCATAGCCGTGATCTCAGCAATGTTGGGTAAGAAGACATCCACATAGGGAAGCAATGCTTCCAGGTCAATATCCCATTTTTCTGCCGGGTCCCACTGTGGATCAAGGGAGGTGGTGAGTCCCTCTTCTTTTGCTATCCTGAAAAGATCTGCAACATCTTTTTTCAAGGCTTTCTGTAGGAAAATGGAGCTCATATGCAGATGTCTGGTTTCCCGCAATTGCTCTCGGGTGATCTCTGCCAGGGTCAGATGATCCATAGCTCCCGGATAGGTTATGTTGGCCCGGTCATCAACATAACTCAGGACGATCGTGATGCCTGTACTGTGTTCACTGCTTTGGATGATATTATCGGTATCCACGTTTCTTGCCTGCAGGGAAGAGTAAACCAGATCGGAGAAATTATCCCGGCCCACCTTCCCCAAAAAAGAAACGCGGGGACCGAGGGTACTGAGATTCGCTGCGAAAATAGCGGAACTGCTGCCCAGCGTGAGGGTCATGCTTTCAGCCAGGATCTCTTTCCCGATCTCCGGCAATACACCCTTCAACCCGCCCAGGATCAGGTCCACATTCAGTTCCCCTATCGTCAGCACATCAAATTTCTTCATGGTTCAGGTCTTAATGTTAATCAATATTATGCAGAAGATCATTCAACCCTGTCAGATTGAAACTTCTGAAATATTTGTCCATCGCACTTTCGATGCGGGTCAGGACGATCTGTTCCGCCTCTATGCCATTTTTACTTAGATTTTCGTAAAGACGTGACCTGGCAGCAACAACGGGTGTATTTTCCCAGATATAGCGACATCCTGTTTTTATCAACCACAATTGTCTTTCTTCCGGGATGCTGTAAAAATTCTCAGGATCTTCACCTGCGATCAACCATTTTTTCCACCGGTTGGAGGCAATCACCTCCTGCCAAAGAATATCTTTTATGTTTGAAGGCCTTATGACTTTACTTTCCGCAACAAGATCTTTTTCCATTTCGTCGAGTTCGCATAATGCCTCGTATTCCCGTTCCGTAAACTCCGGACCTACATTGGCGGCGCCCATTCCGGAGGCAGGATAATCTTCCGGATTTTCCACATTATCGGTATAATGACCTTTGATAAAACTCCCATACTGTGCTGCAATCCCGGTAAGTGTCCTGGCTGTATCAGGATCGAAAAGGGTGGTATGCAGATCGGTACCTACTTTGCCCACAACAAAAACCGGCCACACATCTTCATAACCCGCTTCTTTCAGTCCTTTCTTCATCAGTTCGAAGAACCTCCTGAAAACATTCAGGTCGGACAATCCTCCATGTACCTCTTCCGTCCCCACTTCATAGGCAATCGGAGGCAGGTTCTTCCTGCGTCTGTAATTTTCGCAATGGGCGATCAGCTCGATGGTTCTGTCAACGACCCGTTCGATGGGGATGGTCTTGCCGGGCGGAAGCTCAATATCTACGGTGGGGTCAACATGAATAAGGTCATAACCGGCATCGATGGCATCGGAAAAGGACTTTTTCACCCAGTCCATGGTTTGTTGAAGGCTCCATCTTTCCGTACGTTGGTTATCTCTCAGCCAGGGTCCTCCGTGATCGATGGCGATGATCACAGGACCGGTAAAATGAATGGCTCTGGCTTCCATACGAATGGTGGCAACGAATTGCCGGTGGGTCATACCTGTATAACCGCCGTCCTGATCTACCTGATTCAAAGTGGCAGCGAACTTGATGGGGGCATTGTTTCTTTTGGCGGCACGAAGTGCTGCTCTGATGACTGCCTGTGAATTAGGACATGCAGCGAAAATAGTTCTGTGAATACCCGTTTTTTTTTCAAGATTTTTAATTTGCCGGATCAGCTTGTTTACTTTTGAATGGTCTGTTTCCTTCAGCTTTTGGGATGCTTTCATAGCAGTATTCTTGTGATCAATTAAAAGGATAAATGTTGACCCCTTCAACCACGCGTGTGATAGCTCCTGAATTAGATGGGTGATCAGGGCTGAGTCCCAATGTAATGGACTTGAAAAGGCCGATGATTTGTGCCGGCAGAACATCACAAACCGCCAGATACTCTTCCTCGCAGCGGGGCCGATCCGATGTACAGAAAAGGTGTAGATCAATCAGGTTTTTTGTTTTTTTGATCTGATCCCCTGCCTCTGAGATGCCCAGCTGAAATGCAGGTTTCCGGCCTTTTTTCATCGACAGAAGAAGATCATACTCGTATTGATATACATATGGGTCATTGGAAAAAAGATAAAAGACTAATGTCTTGTTGTTGATGACGGCTTTGGGACCATGGCGAAATCCCAGGAAAGATTCAGACATTCCCATAACATGACCGTCTGATAATTCCTGTATTTTTAAGGTAGACTCTCTGGCTGTACCGGTCAGAGCCCCAGAAGATAAAACAACTACCCGGTTGAAATCCAGAGCAGCGATCTCTTTGAGTTTGTCAAGATAAACATCGAAGATTTTCTGAGCATAAGTTCTTATCAGGGCCACCTTGTTTTTTTCTGCCTGAAGATTTTGGATACGGGAAATGAGGAGGGCAGCAAGCAACATACCCGTATAGCTGCTGGTCATGGCGAGACTTTTGTCGTTGGTCTCCTCCGGAAGCAGGATCGTGAGTTGGTTCTTAACGTTAGGGTAATTATATAATTTACCTTTATTATTACACGTGATGATCAGATGAAAGGCTTTGCCGGAATATTGTTCGGCCAGATCCACAGCAGCGCAACTTTCCGGACTGTCACCTGAACGGGCAAAAGAAATCAGGAGGGTGTTTTTTTTGCCTGAAAAATAAGTCAGGGGCGTGGTGATCAGGTCGGTTGTCGGAACAGCCCTGGCAGGGATATCTGTGGTGCGCTGGTATTCATTCTCCAGGTTCATACCTATAAAAGCACTTGTCCCCGCACCTGTCAGAATGATTTGGTCGGCTTCCTTTATGGCCTGTTTGAGAAAATTCCGTATCTCTTCCGAATGTAGGGAGATGATCTCATAAATTTTTCCCCAAACCTGTGGTTGTTGCCAGATCTCTTTGGCAGTATGAAAGGCTCCGATATCTTTGAGTTCCTGCTCTTCTAGTGATAAAATCTTCATAAGCGTTATTGTTTGTTAGCA
>WFSC01000283.1 GCA_015486185.1 Bacteroidales bacterium
AAAAAAATCCTCCGGCATAAGGCGCCATGGATATAGCGCCAAGAATTAAGGAGAAAAGCATGTAAATAAGGAAAAAAATGATAAGGAAGCCCAGGATTTGCCAGAAATCCTTCAATACCAGAACAAAGCTCCTTTTTATGGTTTCCCAGATACCTGTGTCTTCCACAATAAGGATGGGGGTTACAGGAAACAGGCTTACTCCAAGGAAAACAGCGGCAATAAATGACCCGATAATTAAGGCCAGCATGCCAAACATTGTCCCGAGCATGATCATGGTAAAAACAAGAAAGATCACGACAAGATATTTCAGATAATATTTTGTGATAGTCTCTGCAAAAATAGTACCCTGGCTTTTTTCGGGAGCCAGATATTTCGCTATAATGAAATAATGAATAAATAAATAGTATAAGGAATAGCCCAGCCAGGCATAAAAGAAATATAAACTGAACGCTTTGAGAAAAATTGCAATTTGTTGTGGATTCTCAGCCAGTTGTTGCAGATCCTGAAATTTATCAGCGAAAACATGGCTGGCTATGGCATTCATCAGAAGCAGGAACAGAAAACTGTAAAAAAATAACCATCCGAAGAATTTTTGATAGATCTCCACGGTATTGTTAAATATCAGCTCAAGCGTACTCTTCTGATAAAAAGGAAAATCTCTGTAGTTCATAAACCAGGTTGTTTTTATTTGTTTATGGCGGGAAAGATAAAAAAGAAAAGATAAAAGATAAAAGGAAAAAGATAAATATACATGAAAAAATTTACACAAGTGGAGAAAATAGTTCCTGGTTCCTGGGTGCTAGATGCTGGGTGCTGGGAAAGCTTTTATTGATAAATTCTATTGTATAACCATTGTATGACTACTGTATGACTATTGAATGACAACTGTATGACTATCGTATGACCATTGAATGACAACTGAATGACTATCGTATGACCATTGAATGACGTGAGGGCGCAGCCCGAACAAATGACGCGGCGTCAGCCGCTAATTTCGCGAGCGCCAGCGAGCTAATTTCGGCTGCGAAGCAGCCTAATGACCACCTAATGACTATCGTATCCAATAGAAAAACTGAAGGGAGAACAATATAGCAAGGTTAGAGAATTTATTTTTAAGGGAAAAGTTCAAATATACCGGAATATTTATTGGGAATTGGAAAATCTTATTTTACTTTTATCCTTGAAACAGCTTTTTTCAAATAATGTTAATGTGTTGTAATGTAGTTAAATATAAAATTGTCTATAAAGTTAAAACGATGAAATCAAGCAATGTGTTAATGAGTGTTGTTTTATGCATACTGATTAGTGTGAACTCATTGGGCCGGGATACTTCATGGCCGGTACTGAAACACTATGATGAGCGTCATCTCGACAAAATTGCCTTGCCGGTCGGAGGGATCGGTACGGGAACGGTGTCGTTGGGAGGACGAGGCAATCTCAGGGACTGGGAGATCATGAACAGGCCGGCGAAAGGTTACAACCCGGGTCCCGGGGTGCAGAAAACCTCGCCATTCTTTGCCATTTATGTAAGAACAGGTGATAAAAAGGTTACCAGGCTGATGGAAGGGTCTGCTCCTCTGTTTACCTATCAAGGTTCTTCAGGATCAGTAGCCACTAATCATGGATGGCCGCGTTTCCGGCATGCTTCTTTCGATGCTGCCTATCCGTTCGGCCAGGTTCACCTGTGGGATTCGACAGTGCCCGTACGGGTAACTATACGGACATTTAATCCTATGATCCCCGCCGATCCGGACAATAGTGGAATACCCATCGCCATTTTCCGGATCGTATTGGAAAACAGGGCTGTATCGGAGGCCAATGTTTCTGTCTGTTACTCCATGCAGAATTTTATCGGAGAGGATGGCCACAGTGGTCTGGCAATTGGCAATCATAACCAATTCAGGAAAGAAAAGAACGTGAAGGGGATTTTTATGTCATCATCAGGGGTGGATCCGGCTTCCGAACAGTGGGGGACTATGGCTGTGACCACCACAGCAAACGAAGTTTCATACCGTACCAACTGGAAACCCTGGCGCTGGGGAACCTCTTTGCTTGACTTCTGGGATGATTTCAGTAAGGATGGCCGCCTGGAAGAGCGTCCGTCCATGATGGGTAAAAAACCTATGGCCTCACTGGCTGCAACGGTTGATATCCCGGCAGGAGAAACACGCACCATCGATTTCTATCTTACCTGGGATTTTCCCAACCGTAAAGCATGGTCCGACAGTATGCTGGTCAATTATTATTCCTTAAAATATACCGATGCCTGGGATGTGATCCGTAAAACCCTTCCTGCGTTACCGGCACTCGAGAAAAAAACCCTGGATTTTGTCCGTACCTTTTGTAACAGTGATCTTCCCCGGGTGGTGAAGGAAGCCG
The DNA here is from genome assembly GCA_015486185.1 of Bacteroidales bacterium. Classification (GTDB taxonomy): domain Bacteria; phylum Bacteroidota; class Bacteroidia; order Bacteroidales; family VadinHA17; genus DRPN01. The sequence goes on from WFSC01000283.1 coordinate 2,380, forward strand.
CACTTTTTAATACCAGTACGTTGCGTACCCAGACCTGTTTCAGGATAGCTGACGGAAATTTTTATGCGTGGGAAGGCTGTAATGACCGGTCGGGATGCTGCTTTGGATCCTGTACCCATGTATGGAATTATGAACAGGCAACCGGGTTCCTGTATGGATCATTGGCTAAAAACAGGAGAAATATCGAATTTGGCCTGGCTACGGATAAGAATGGAATGATGAACTTCAGGGTCAAATTACCTCCCAGTGAAAGTAAAAAATACGGTCATGCGGCTGCCGACGGACAAATGGGAGCTATTATCAAAATGTACCGGGACTGGCAATTGTCGGGGGATGATGATTTTCTTAAAAGTCTTTATCCACTGGTAAAAAGGGCCCTGCGTTTTGCCTGGCTTCCGGGAAGCTGGGATGCCGATCACGACGGTGTGATGGAAGGTGTCCAGCACAATACCATGGATGTGGAATATTACGGTCCTAATCCGCAGATGGAGCTTTGGTACCTGGGTGCTTTACGTGCTGTCGAAGAAATGGCCCTGTATCTGAAAGATAAGGCGTTTGCCGATACCTGTCATCAGCTTTTTGCCCATGGAAGCCAATGGACGGACAGGCATCTTTTTAACGGAGAGTACTTTATTCAAAAGGTACAGGTTCCGGCTGATTCCGGAAAGATCGAATCCGGATTGATCGTGGGTATGGGATCGAAAGAAATCGCTCATCCCGAATATCAACTGGGCAAAGGATGTCTGGTGGACCAACTGGTAGGGCAATATGCAGCCCATGTGAATGGACTTGGCTATCTGGTTGAACCCGCCCATGTAAAAACAACCCTGGAAAGTATCATGAAATTTAACTACCGGACAAATCAGTTTGACAGGTTTAACTGTTTTCGCAGCTTTGCAGTCGGGAATGAAGCCGGTCTGGTGATGGCCAGCTATCCTCATGGCCGTCCCCAAAATCCTTTTCCTTATTTTACGGAAATGATGACCGGATTTGAATACACGGCAGCCGCAGGCATGTTGTATGAAGGACAAACGGAAAATGGCTTAAAATGTATCCGGAATATACGGAACCGTTATGACGGTGAAAAGCGCAGTCCCTTTGACGAAGCCGAGTGTGGTCATCATTACGGCAGGGCGATGGCGAGCTGGTCAGCGGTGTTGGCACTGACGGGATTTCATTATTCGGGGGTAACAAAAACACTTGCCTTCAATCCGCAAAACGGAAAATATTTCTGGTCGAACGGCTCGGCATGGGGAAATATCGTGGTCTCGTCAGGGGAAAAAGAGAAGAATATGACGGTGCATGTTATCTTTGGAAAACTCTCTCTGAAAAAAATTATACTGAATGGCTATGGCAAAAGATCTTTTCCTATGAATACCATTAAAGAGGGAGACTCCCTGCCTATTACCATAAAACCTTTCCCGGAAGAACGCAGAAAAAGATCAGATTAATTTAACTGTTTAGAGAAAATTTATAATAAACACAGAGGACTGACCCTGAAATATAAAATTCAAAAACACAAGCTATGAAAAAAAAGATATTTTCTTTATTCGTATTTCCGTTTTTCTTATTGTTGATCTTTTCATCCTGCGCACATAATGTGCCGGAACCGGCAGAGGTGAAGATTATCCCAAAACCTCTGGAAATGACTAAAAGGCCGGGTGTTTTCAGACTGAATAAAAAAACGGCTTTTTATCTGTCAGACACCGCCTCGGCCCTTAAAACGGCTGCCGGGATTTTTACTTCCTACATTAATCCGTCATCATCGTTTGTGCTGACGCCGGTTTTTGGAAAAGATAGTAAAGCTGCGAAAGATGCTATTGTTGTTAGTCTGGACGGGAAGAAAAGCCGGTTTGGAAAAGAAGGCTACTCTCTGGACGTTTCATCTGAGAAGGTGCTGATCAGGGCGGCAGCCCCGGCAGGCGCTTTTTATGGTATGCAAACACTTCGTCAGCTTTTTCCACCCCAATTGGAGGATACGAATTATATTGCTGATGTCTGGCAACTTCCCTGTGTGAAGATATTTGACAAACCCGGATTTTCCTGGCGGGGTGACATGCTGGATGTGAGCCGTCATTTTCTGCCACTGGCATTTATCAAAAGAAATATTGATTATCTGGCCCGGTATAAAATGAATACCTTCCACTGGCATCTGACCGATGACCAGGGCTGGCGGATCGAAGTAAAGGGTTATCCGAAACTGACAAAAGTAGGAGCCTGGCGGGTGGATTACAACAATATGCCCTGGTGGGGACGGCCGGAGCAGAAACCCGGTGATAAGGCTACCTATGGCGGGTATTATACACAAAAACAAATTCGTGAGCTCGTGCAGTATGCGGCGGACAGGTTTGTGACTGTGGTGCCGGAAATCGATATGCCCGGGCACTCAAGAGCAACTATTGCTTCCTATCCGGAGATCGCCTGCGGTAAAGGTCCTTATTATGTGGCTACCGGTGGAGTAGCTTCTGACAATACCATCTGCCCGGCAAAAGAAGAATCCTATCAGTTTATTAAAGGGGTTCTTTCGGAAGTGCTTCCGCTTTTCCCGGGACCCTGGTTCCATATTGGGGGTGATGAGTGTAATAAAACCAACTGGAAAATCAATCCGCTTTGTATCGCTTTGATGAAAAAAGAAGGAATGAAAAATGTAGAAGAGTTACAGAGTTATTTCATAAAGCGGGTGGAGAAAATTGTCAATGGTTTGGGGAAGAGACTGATCGGATGGGATGAGATCCTGGAAGGCGGGTTGGCACCCAATGCTGCCGTAATGTCCTGGCGCGGTGAGCAGGGGGGTATAAAAGCTGCCCGAATGGGCCATGATGTGGTAATGACCCCGACAACCTATTGTTATCTTGATCTGAAACAGGGAGATCCTGACCTGGAGCCCCCTTACGGATATGGACGCTTGTTGTTGTCAACAGCTTATTCCTATGATCCGGTACCTTTAGAGCTTGGTAAAAAAGAGGCGAAGCATATCCTGGGAACCCAGGGCAATTTGTGGGGCGAATCCATACAGAATGCCACAGATGCTAATTATATGCTTTTCCCCCGGTTGCTGGCCGTTGCCGAGGTGGGCTGGACCCCTAAAGAACTAAGACAGTGGAATGATTTTACCGATCGGCTGGAATATAATCTAATACGTTTAAGAAACCTTGGAATAAATTATGCACCAAGCATGTATAATGTGACTATAACGTCTGTACGTGATACGTCTAAAGGAGCTCTGTTGATCCGTTTATCCACAGAGGAAGGTCATGTGCCCATCCGTTACACGCTTAATGGAAAGGATCCGGGACCTTCTTCTTCGTTATATACCGAACCGGTTAGAATAGGTGCTGAGAAAACGGTGCTTAAGGCAGCGGCTTTCAGAAATGGCAATCAAATCGGAAGGATCACAACTAAAAAATTTATCATCCATAAAGCTGTCGGCGGGAAAGTAAGCCTTTCCGTGCCACCGTCTCCCCGGTATAATCCGGGGCCACAGGTGTTGACGGACTGCTTGCGGGGAGGCAGTGATGTGCATAGTGGCCGCTGGCTGGGATGGGAAGGTGTTAGTCCTGTAATAACCATCGATATGGGGAAAGCAGATACGGTACATGTTGTGACAGTAGGCTGTCTCGAAGCACAGGGCGCCCGGGTATTTTTGCCTGAAGAAATAAAAGTACTTGTTTCAACCGACGGAAAACATTTTATGACCCGCGGGATCCTGTAC
>WFSC01000284.1 GCA_015486185.1 Bacteroidales bacterium
CACAATAATTTATACTGGAATTCAGCGCCGGCTTTGGAAGCGGTAGTAACCGTGCCGGGACCGATAAATGCTGCTGAAATTACCGACCAGAAAAGAATATTAAGCAGGCGTTTTTTCATAGACTTTTTATAATAAAATCAATGATTGTAAATAATTAAAATATGTTAAGAGATTTAATACTGATATATTCATAATGAGATCACACCAAAAACAAACAACAGTAAAATTACGACGAACTATTAAGCAATTGTCCAACTCGGTTTACTACTTTATATTCGACTTTCTCAAATTCTCTAAAATGTGCTTTCCCGCATTTGATTTTTAACTGTTCCTCCTTTCTAAGTTTTGTGACATCCACATCACGGTCTCCGGTATCTTTTGTCTCTGCCACAAAATAAATCTTCTGACCATCTTTAAATACAACGGCCCAATCCGGATTATAACTCCCCACAGGTGTCGGAATACGAAACCAACCAGGAAGTTTAAAAAAGAACTTCACCTGCTCACTGCTTTCACAATCCCTGGCAAAACTGCTCTCAACTTCTGAATCCAATGGAATAATCTCTTCATAAATTGTTTTTGAAGGAGCCTGCACATGATGAAGAAGATCATTCATATACACATCCAGTTCTTGTTCCTCAAACAGTCTCATTTCATATTTAGATCCGCTAATTTTCTCATACTTTATCCCATCCACCATCAAATCTTGTAAAGTCCTTTTTATAGCAGCAGAAGCATAATCCAGAAATAATTGAGGATTTACCAGCAGATCACCCAATCTCCCCGAGTTTTTTATTATGTGAAAAACCGTGGATCGTGTCTTACTCCGTATCTTCTCCCATATTTCCAGGAATTTCGGGTCTGCCTCGAAACCTTTCCTGTAAGTAACTTTTTTCCGTTGCCGCTTATTCTTTATCCGTCCTTCAAATTGCCTGTTGCCAGCGAGCCCGTTTCGTTCCTGAACCTTTTTAAGATTCGCCTTTATCTGTTCTTCCGTAAGGAATAAACGATTCCCCACTCCCCGGATCATATCCAGTGCACCTTCATCTTCCAGCATACATTCCAAAAGAGACTCTTCGGTTGGTTGCCCCTTAAAAAGATCCGTAACCGCTTTAACGGCTTCCAATTGGTACTGCAAATTGGCTTCGAAAGAAAATTTCATGATTTCATTTTCTTTTGCAGTCTCTTAACTTCCCGGTCGAAATCCGACTCAAACATACGATCCTGGATCACTCTGAATTTCTCAAACTCCTTTTCCGCGATGGCTTGAGCCACCTCATGACTGACTTTTCCCGGATTATTTAGTATATCATACTCATTAAATTGCAGAAAAGCATCCAGTTTTTCAACCCAGTCCGTCATTTTCATGGGAATTTGTCGTTCTGCCTGCAATTCGGCATAATCAAGATACATTACAACAATACGGTTAAGTTCACGCAATTCTCTTTCATTAAGATAATTCTTTGCTACTCCCACATCAGAACGTAATATCTTCCCATCCGGAGCATTTTTCCAGGTAGTGAGCCCCATGTTCGGTTTGGCTGCATCAGCCCTGTTGCTGATGATCTCAGCCGCTGTCATACGAGTGATAGCCCAATGCAGTTTATTCTGCACCGTAGCATAAAAATCTTTTGTAACCTGGGCATTCGGGTCATAATCAATACTGCATTGTGCATAAATGTCTGTGATCTTCTGATAAAACCGTCTCTCGGAAGCCCGTATCTCCCGTATCTTTTCCAGCAACTCTTCGAAATAATCTTTTCCGAAAAGTGTCCCTCCCTGTTTCAATCGTTCATCATCCAGAACAAAACCTTTGAGAATATACTCTTTCAGGGTTCCGGTAGCCCAAATCCTGAATTGTGTTGCCCGAAGGCTGTTAACCCTGTAACCCACAGAAATAATGGCATCCAGATTATAATAATCCAAAAGTCGGACCACCTTCCTTCCTCCCTCTGTTTGAACTGTTCGGAATTTCCGAACAGTTGAAGACCTGTCCAACTCCCCGCTTGAGAATATGTTTTTCAAATGTTCACTGACTGTCGATTTAGCCACTGTAAAAAGCTCGGCAATCTTTTGCTGTGTCAGCCATACCGTCTCGTCCTGCAGAAATACCTCTATCCTGACGTCTCCTTCCCGGTTTTCAAAAATAATAATATCGCCTCTACGATTTTCCATACTGATTCAGATGGTTTTAAATTCAATCCCGGCATCCTTCATCTGAAGTGCCGTATTAGTTTTCAACCAGTCATTGCCTTCAAACGCTCCCAGTCAATCTTCCCTTCGGTAAATACCTCGGGCATAATCTTTTTCAGTTGTTCTATTTTCACCTCACGGGGAGTAAGACTCTTTCCATCCATAACCATAAGCATTAGAAGTAATCAAAAATAGTGAAGATTTATGGGACGGGAAAGAAGAATCTGAAAAAGTTGACCGACTCAGAGTTCATAGTTCATAGCTCAGAGTAGGCTATTTAAATTAATGGATCCCGGATCGTAGTTTAATAGTCAATTACTACCCAAATATTCCCATTATTCTACTATTCCATTATTCCACTATTCCATTCTTCCATCATATCCAGCCTTCGGCAGGCATACATTTCTTCATTGCTTTATCGCTTAATCGATTCCTTCTCCGGCACCAGCTCATACCCATCCGTCTTTCCTTTTTCCACAGCCGGAATACCCTTGACCATCCAAACAGGTGCGGGTTTCCCTTTCAGATAATGATCATAAAACTGCATGACACGGACAGACAGGTCTTTTTCATCAGCACGGCGTGTGAGGTTATGATCTTCGTTGTTGTATTCCAGTAGCCAGGCCGGTTTATTCAGGCGGCGCAGGGCCACGAAAAACTCGATCCCCTGGTACCAGGGCACAGCCCCGTCCTTGTCATTGTGCATGATCAGCAGGGGGGTATGTATTTTGGGCACAAAGAAAATGGGAGAGTTCTCAATATAAAGCAAAGGCTTTTCCCACAGCGTTCCGCCGATACGGCTCTGTGTCTGCTCATACTGGAACATGCGGCTCATACCGGATCCCCAGCGGATCCCACCGTAAGCCGAGATCATGTCGGATACGGGAGCCCCGGAGAAGGCACACCGGAACATGTCTGTCTGTGTCACCAGGTAGGCGATCTGATAACCGCCCCAGCTCTGTCCGTTCATGGCCATATGTTCGCGGTCAATGAAAGGATACCGTTCCGTCATAGCCTGGGTGCCACTCACTACTGCCTTGTAAGCGCTCTGTCCCGGATAACCCACCGTATAAGTAATATCCGGCACAAAGATCAGATAGCCGTTGCTGGTGTACATGGTCCGGTTGATGATCGAACGGCTGGGCGCAGGAGCCCAGTAACGGTGTAGACCGTCAGAACTGCGTTCGTAGAAATACACGATCATAGGATATTTTTTCTGCGGGTCAAAATTCTCCGGCTTATACAGCAGCCCCTGCAGCTTCTCGCCATTGAATGCCCTCCAGTCCACCAGTTCGACCGAGCCCCACAGATAATCTTTCTGCTGCGGATTGGTAAGGGATATCTTCCGGGCTTTCTGCATCTTCATATTGCCGGCCCATAGTTCCGGATACTCCCGGAAAGACTCTTTCC
>WFSC01000285.1 GCA_015486185.1 Bacteroidales bacterium
CTTCGTAGTTTTGTGATTATAAGAAGAAAACATAAACCAAATAACTCATTAATTATGAAAAGACTAATTTATGTATCTCTAGTGATCGCATCCGCTGCTATGTTTAGCAGTTGTGCCGGTCTGAATAAGATGAAAAAAGAAGCCGGGAATATCAGCTATCAGGTTACACCTAAAGTGCTGGAAGAACATGCCGGAAAGGTTAAGGTTTCCATTACCGGCCAGTTCCCGGAAAAATACTTCAACAAAAAAGCCACGGTCACAGCTACGCCGGTACTGGTTTACAACGGTGGTGAAAAAGCCTATACCCCGGTAACCTTACAGGGTGAAAGTGTACAAGCTAATAATAAAACCATCAGCTACACCGGTGGTAAATTTAGTTATAATGGTGTTATTGATTTCTCTGACAGCATGAGGATATCCCATCTGGTTCTCAGAGCCACAGCTTCTATCAAAAACAAATCTGTCGATTTTGATCCCGTTGCATTGGCTGACGGTGTCATTGCTACTCCTACGCTGGTCAAGAAAAAGGCCATGCCCATATATATTCCGGACCATTATCAAAGAATCGTTCCCAAATCAGGAGAAGCTGACATCCACTTCGTTATCAACCGTTACAATATCCGTCGTTCCGAAATGAAAGCTAAAGATGTCCTTGATCTGTTCACTTTTATCCAGAATCTGGCTGTTGTCCCGAACCTGAAATATACAGGTACTGTAATCCATGGTTATGCTTCTCCCGACGGACCTTACAAATTCAACGATAAGCTTAGTAAGAAGCGTGCCGATGTGGTTGACAAACGCATGAAAAAAGCCCTGAAAGCCGATAGGGTCATGCCCAAAGGAGAGGCTAAGATTGATGAAAGCTCAACTGCAGAAGACTGGGAAGGTTTCAAAAAACTGGTTTCAGCTTCCAATATAAAAGACAAAGACCTGATCCTGCGCGTGCTTTCCATGTACTCCGATCCGGAAGTGCGGGATAAGGAGATAAAGAATATATCAGAAGCCTGGGATCAATTAAAAAAAGATATCCTGCCTAAGCTGCGCCGTTCTGTTATTCGCGTTAATGCCAATCAGGTCGGATTGTCCGACGATGAAATTCTGACTTATATCGAAACCAAACCGGATACCCTGTCACTGGAAGCTATGCTTCATGCAGGAAGCCTTGTCAAAGATCTTGACAAAAAACTGAAATATTATAAAATGGCCTTCGATAAAGAACCCAGATGCATCCGTGCTATCAATAACATTGGCGCCGTATATCTGGCAATGGGCAAGGTTGATGATGCTGAAGCAGCATTAAAAAAAGCCCAGGCAATTAAAGACATCGATCCGGTAAAAAATAACCTGGGTTTTGTAGAATTATTAAAAGGAAACCTGGATAAAGCTACTGAATACTTCACTTCCATGCAGAATCCTACCAGGGAATCCAATTTCGGACTGGGGACCATTGCTATTGTCCATGGAAAATACCAGGATGCTGTTAATTACTTTGGCACCAATCCTTCTTTCAATGCTGCCCTTGCTAAATTACTCGCCGGAGATGTGCAGGGTGCAAAAAACATGCTGGACGGCATGCATGTCTGCAAATGGGTTGACTACCTGAAAGCAGTTGTAGGGGCCCGCCTGGGTAATGAAGATTATATGTTCAACAATCTGAAACTTGCCACACAGGAAGACGCCAAACTCAAAGAACTGGCTAAAACAGATATGGAATTTGCCAAATATTTTGAAAATGACAAATTCAAAGCCATTGTTCAGTAGGAAATTAAATATTAAAAAAAAGAGCGGCCAAGCCGCTCTTTTTTTTAATCACACTATGGTTTTTCCTGTTCCATCTTGATAAAAAAATCCCATAGTACAATCCCTGTACTCACAGATATATTGAATGAGTGTTTGGTCCCAAACTGGGGAATCTCAATACAATAATCACTCTGATCCACAACTTCCTGCGAGACACCATTTACCTCATGACCAAAAATAAGGGCATAACATTTTTTTGGATCGGGCCTGAATTGCTCAAGGTAAATACTGTTCTCAGCCTGTTCAACAGCCACAATTGTATATCCCTCCCGTCTTAACTCTTCTACAGCGTCCGTAGTCTTTTCATAATATTTCCAGTGCACCGACTCGGTAGCACCCAGTGCAGTTTTCCTGATCTCGCGGTGAGGAGGAGTAGCTGTAATGCCACACAAATACACCCCTTCGGCAAGGAAACCATCAGCCGTTCTGAAAACCGATCCGATATTATTAAGGCTTCTTACATTATCCAGGATAATGATCACCGGAAACTTACGGGCGGCTTGATATTCAGCAATGTTTTTCCGCCCGAGCTCCTCATTTCTCAATTTCCGGAATTTGTTATTCGTCATATTTATTTCCCCGTTTCTGCAAAAATAGAGATAATTTCATCATCGCTGATAACTTTTTCATGACTTTGCGAAAATAACATTATGCGCTAAAAAACATATTTGATTTCTTTCTGAAATAAATTACTTTTGAAGCTCATTTTTAAAAGAAAGAACCAATGAATATACATGAGTACCAGGGAAAAAATATTCTGAAGAGTTACGGGGTAGCCATCCAGGAAGGCATTGTGGCTGAATCTCCTGAACAGGCTGTAGATGCTGCCAAGAAACTAACTAAACAAACCGGCACGAAGCTATGGGTGATCAAAGCCCAGATCCATGCCGGCGGACGGGGCAAGGGAGGTGGTGTTAAGCTGGCCAAAAGCCTGGATGAGGTCAAAGAACTTGCAAAAAAAATGATCGGTATGACCCTGGTCACCCACCAAACAGGACCGGAGGGGAAAGTTGTTCATAAGGTACTGGTGGCCGAAGATGTTTATTATCCCGGCGATTCTGATATTAAGGAATATTATATGAGTGTACTCCTAAACCGGCAAACGGGAAGAAATGTTATTATGTATTCTACCGAAGGAGGTATGGACATTGAAACCGTAGCTGAACAAACCCCACACCTTATCTTTAAGGAAGAAATAGATCCCCGCGTAGGTTTGCTGGGATTTCAGGCCCGGCGTATAGCCTTCAATCTGGGATTAGGTGGTAAAGCCTTTAAGGAGATGTTACGGTTTGTCAGTGCACTGTATAATGCGTATGAAAAAACAGACAGCTCTCTCTTTGAAATAAATCCCCTGTTAAAAACTTCCGATGACCGGATCATAGCCGTTGATTGCAAGGTTAATCTGGATGATAATGCTTTGTTCCGTCATAAGGACTATCTTGATCTGCGTGATCTGGCCGAAGAAGATCCGGCAGAGGTGGAAGCCAGCCGGCATGACCTCAATTTTATCAAACTGGATGGAAACGTCGGTTGTATGGTAAACGGTGCCGGCCTGGCTATGGCTACTATGGACATCATTAAGCTCTCCGGAGGACAACCTGCCAATTTTCTGGATGTCGGAGGAACCGCCAATGCCGAGACTGTGGAAGCCGGCTTTCGTATCATCCTGAAAGAACCCAATGTAAAAGCCATTTTAATCAATATCTTTGGAGGGATCGTACGTTGTGACCGTGTGGCCCAGGGTGTGGTAGATGCTTATCATTCGGTCGGGGATATTAATGTCCCCGTTATTGTCAGATTACAGGGTACCAATGCAGAAGAAGGAAAGAAATTAATAGATGAGTCAGGGCTGAAGGTTTACTCGGCCATCACCCTCCAGGAAGCCGCCGATAAAGTAAAAGAACTTGTCGGATAACTATTTCTCTCTCGATACGGGCAATGTCATACATCCCGCGCCGTAGCAGCCTGCCCCGGCATCTTTCTCTTCTGCCATTATCCGAAGCCTTTTATTTTCTGATAACCAAAGTGCCGGCAATCATATCATGCAGGGCCTGCTTCTTTTCTGTCAAACCAGCCAGGATATATCCAATGTACAGGGTCATATTGGAAATGATCTTGCTGAAATACCTCGCTGTAGCCCGTCCGAAAGTAATCCTGTTCCCCTCCAGATCCGTAACAATAATATTCAGTGCCATTTTCCCTAGCGTAGCCTGTAATTTTGATGACTGCATAAAAGCATAATAAAGCCAACCCAAAAGAAGATTGATCAAAATGACAAGTAATACAAGAGACGCAATGCCAACAGCTCCAAAAATGGCCAGGCCTTCCTGTGGCCTTGCATTCTCTAAACTTATGGCTGATAAAATAATCCCGCCTATGAAAGGCAGCGACAGAATAAATCCAACAAATTCCAGAAGAAAATAATCGATGAGAAAGGCTACCAGACGTAACCAAAAACCTGCATACCGGATTTCGGTCTTGGTATTTTCTGTTAA
>WFSC01000286.1 GCA_015486185.1 Bacteroidales bacterium
CCTGAGAAGCAAAAAACAGGGTATTACCGTCTGTGGAAATATGAGGATTGTCTTCCATCAGAGGAGTATTGATTACCGGACCCAGATTGGTTGCCTCTCCCCAACGGCCGTCAGGATTTTTCTTTGACATGTATATGTCCAGTCCTCCCATGCCCCCGTCACGGTTACTTGTAAAATATAGCGTATTTCCGTCGCTGGATATGCAACAGGAAGACTCCCAATATTTTGTATTGATATTTCGACCGAGGCGTTTCATAGGAGTCCAGACCGTATCATGATGATAGCTGATCCACAGATCTGCCCTTCCTCCTTCTTCTTTGTAAATGAATAATGTATCTCCCGTAAAAGAGAGGGCCGTAGCCCGGCTGTCATCGCCGGCATGCAACTGTGCGGTTATATCAATGGGAACTGCCCAACCGTTGGCATTCCTGGTACTGTACATAATGGCTTCATTACTGCCGGGAAGAGCTGTATATACCAGCACTTTCCTGTTCCCGGAGATAACGGGATAGGTATTCTTACGGTAGGCATTGATCACATCCGGTAATTTCTTTTCCCTTACCGCTACAGGATGAGCTTCCATTTCCCTTGCATGGGCACAGTTCTTTATTTGTTGTCTGACAAAACCCGTATAAAACATATCCGGATTATGAAAACGGGAGGTAGCTGATAGAAATTTTTTGTAATAATAGACAGCCGAATCGGTTTGGTTTAACAAATGATAGGCAGAACCAATATAAAAAAATACATCTAGCGGAGCATGGTTTTCCTTATAATTATAAGAATAATTAAATGTAGTGGATCTGCTGGCTTTTTTAAGCCAGGAGATGGCATCCCTGACCCTGCCCGGCGTATTCAGGTAGCAAATGCCTACTTTGTACTGATAATTCTGATTGTCCGGCACCATATCTGTTAGCAAACGATACAGGGGGAGTGCTTTTTCATAATCTTCGTTATAGAGCAGGATGGATTCCGCTTCATTGAAGAGTGAACGGATTTCTTTGGAAGAGGGGGGTTGTGTGGCAGCCGGAATAGAAAATATATAAAAAATAGCAATAAGAAAATACAGATTCATTTTCATCATTCCGGAAATAACGGTTTGAAAACAAAGATAGAAAAAAGGCAATAAAAAAAATAATCCTTAATTTTAAGTGGTTAAAAAAACGATGGCTTAGCTGGCCGGTGATGAAGCAATAACAGGTTATGATCAGAATAGGGCTTTTATCAGACACGCATGGTCTGGTGGATCCCCGGTGGGATAATGTTTTCAGGGAGGTGGATGAAATATGGCATGCCGGGGACATCGGAACGGTTGAGGTGGCGGATTATCTTTCGTCCTTAAAACCTTTCCGCGCGGTATATGGCAATATTGACGGGCAGGACATACGGAAACGTTTTCCCCCGAAGGTACGTTTCATGTGTGAGGGAACGGATGTTCTGATGGTGCACATCGGTGGTTATCCCGGGCATTATGACCGCAGGATCAGGGAGGAACTTACAAGTAACCCGCCCGGATTGTTTATTTCAGGACATTCCCATATCCTGAAAGTAATATATAACAAGAAACTGGGTTTTTTGCATATAAATCCGGGCGCAGCGGGAATATCCGGAATTCATACCACACGAACGGTGGTTCGTTTTGTTATCGACAGGGATAAGATCCGTGATCTGGAAGTGGTAGAAATGGGCCCCCGAGGGCGTATTTTGAAGCAACCCTGATCTATTGCCGGTTTTTTGTTTCTTTTATCATTTGCATTTTTCTCAGGAACATGGTTTTCTTTCTTTCCACTCCCAGCATGTACATATAGGGTGGCTGACCGCTCCGGACCTTTAGTTTTCTTTTACTTTCCTTGAGGTTGGACAGGATTGAGTTAAAAGTATAATTGTTTGATATAGACTGTAAAACACCGGGAGTATAGGCAAAATAATAGAAATCTCTGCCGTTGAGTTTGAGATAAAGATCAAAAACGTCGCCACTTCGCTTTTTCTGTATTTCCAGGTAACCCTCTACGGCAACATTTAGGGGATATCCGTTGACGTTACCCAGTCCTATCTTTCCTGTTGAAATGTAGGAACGGGTATCCTGATCCCATTCCAGAGTTACATCCGACAGAAAAAGGGTGTGCTTTTGTTCTTTGGGAACAGTCGGAACCTGACCAAACATTTTCATTTCCTGAATATCGGCTGCCGTCATTTTCGATTTGCCTCCCAGTTCCTCCAGGGTCTTTCCATACCATCCACTACGGACATCCACAGGCTGGAGCGTGGTGAGTGAGTCGATCTCCTGAGCCATGATCTTTAGTGCTTCGGGGTCAAAATAAAAGTCCAGTCCTATCATAACATGTAAACGGATGTTACTGCTGTCATCCATTTCTTCCAGTATGTTCCCGGGCATCAGACTTTTTACCTGCCCGAAGCGGACCCCGGGATCCAATAATCCCTCGGCATATAATTTACAATAATTTCTTTCGAAAGAAACATAATTCCCGGGTAAAGACGGATCGAGTACTTTTTCTTCACTGCCTATACGATACTCTCCGGTTTTTTTATCATAATACAAAACACCCTGTGCCCTGCTGATTAGCTGGTCACTGTAATGAATGCGTGGAGAGAGAAAAGCCGGATATATATGCGTGGAATCATTGGTGATGAAATGCCCGCAGTAAATTTTCTTTTTGTGGATATCCCGCATTTGTTTCGATACGGGAATCATGATATTGTCAGGAGCGATCGCGGAAGAGAAGG
>WFSC01000287.1 GCA_015486185.1 Bacteroidales bacterium
ATATACAGACGTAAAAAAAACTTATTTTTTTTATCATGATCATGTGTTTTACTGAAAATGTTATCAGGGATCGGTTATCAGATGACAATATATAACTAATATTTTAGTTATGCAAAATAATTATAATTTAAGTTTTGTGCACATATATAATGTTTTGATATTCAATAAAGTACAATATCTTGCGTTATTACTGTCTGTATGGCTATTTCGTATCCTTGCCATAATCCCGATATATCGGGATCGGTGCCCAATGGAGGGGGTGAAGGACAAAAACGGAACCATGCTTTTTTATTCTGTGTGGTTTGATGATAAGGCCATGAAAAAAGTTATCTTTGTTATCAGGTTTTTAATTGTTATCTATTATGAATGAATATCAAATTTATGTAGGTGGCAAGTTTCGTAAAACGAACACACCGCTTCCCGTTACAAATCCTTATAACAAGGAGGTTTTTGCTCAGACCTGGCTGGCCGGCCCGCAAGAGGTGGAAGATGCTGTTCTGGCTGGGTTAGCGGCGGAAGAGGAAATGGCTTCCCTGCCCGTTTATCAACGTTATGAGATACTGCATGGGGTGTCGGAAGCCCTGAAGTCAGGTCGTGAGCGACTGGCAACAGTCCTGGCGCAGGAGTCGGGTAAGCCCATGCGGTATGCCCTGGGGGAACTTGACCGCGGAGCCCAGACTTTTCAGGTGGCTGCCGAGGAGAGTAAACGACTGCCCGGGGAATATGTTTCCATCGACTGGACCCCGGCCGGCAAAGGTAAGGAAGGATGGGTAAAGTATTTCCCGGTGGGTCTGATGGCAGGTATAGCCCCTTTTAATTTTCCATTGAACCTGGCTCTCCATAAGATAGCTCCGGCCATTGCTGCCGGAAATCCCATTATCCTCAAGCCGGCCCGTTCTACACCACTTTCCGTGCTTGAGCTGGCTAAGATCCTTGACAAAACATCCCTTCCGAAAGGGGCTGTCTCCATTTTGCCCACTGACAGGGAAGCCGGGAACCAGCTTGTCACTGATCCACGGATAAAGATGCTTAGTTTTACTGGTTCACCCGCAGTGGGGTGGAAAATGAAACAACAAGCCGGGAAAAAGAAAGTATTGCTCGAACTGGGAGGAAATGCCGGTGTGATCGTATCCGATACGGCGGATATCGATCTGGCGGTGAAAAGATGTGTGATAGGGGGCTATGCTTACTCGGGACAAATATGTATCCATGTGCAAAGGATCTATGTGCATGAAAGGATATTTGATGATTTTGCCACTCGCTTTACAGAGAATGTTAAAAACCTCAGGTTCGGAGACCCGCTCGATCCCGAAACGGAAATATCAGTGATGATCGATGAGGAAAATGCTCAACGGGTACAGGAATGGGTGGATGAGTCGGTCGAAGAAGGTGCCCGTATCCTGTTGGGAGGGGAAAAGAAAGAAACTTATTTTGAACCTACGGTGCTGACCAAAACAGCAGAAAGTATGAAGGTATGTGCGCTGGAAGTGTTTGGTCCTGTCGTTACGCTGGAGAAATTTCATGATTTTGATGAGGCAGTCGGTTTTATTAATGACTCAAGATACGGACTGCAGGCAGGTGTGTTTACCAACCGGATGGATGAAGTGAACAAGGCGTTTAACCATTTGAAAGTGGGTGGCGTTATTGTTAACGATGTGCCTACTTTCCGTGTGGATCATATGCCTTATGGAGGGGTGAAGGATTCAGGCCTTGGCCGGGAGGGTCTGAAATATTCTATCCGTGAAATGATGGAACCACGCCTGTTGGTGAAAAATATTCTATGACCCGTTCCGTTGTGTCAGATAATCTTTTATACTTTCCCGCTTGTCCCTCTCCTTAAAATGCCCCTGTGATTCTTCCTTGGGGATAGTTCGTTTTAAGGAATTTTTTATTAGAAATATTTTTAGCAGATTTGTAGTGAGGAGTTTGAACAGAAGGGCGAATACGTGGAATTGTCATACTTTTTTGAGGGATTGTTGATCGGCGTACTGGTGTCTATTCCGGTAGGTCCGGTAGGGATTTATATTGTCATTAAAAGTATTACCAAAGGCAGGAGTTCCGGCCTTATATCCGGTTTGGGAGCCGTTACGGCAGATATTATTTTCTCGGTGGTTGCTGCTGCCAGTGTGTCGCTGATTATTGGTTTCGTAGAAGAAAAACGTATTATCTTCCAGTTTATCGGCGGATTGGTAGTGCTGGCTATCGGGATCAAGGTTTTCAGGGATAACCCGGTAAAGGATGTGCGTCACCCTGTCAAGAGTAAAGGCAAACATTTTATTGACGATTATGTAACCGTTTTGTTGATGGTACTGGCCAATCCCATTACCCTTTTGTTATACGTGGGTATTTTTGCCAGTATTCATTTCCCGTCTGACAAATCATTTATGGCTGGCCCGGGATTGACGATTATAGGTCTTGTAACTGCAGCAACTACCTGGTGGCTGCTTGCCACCTATTATCTTTCCAAATTCGGGAAAAAGATCAGGCTCCGACGTATCCTGTGGTTTAATAAGATAGCCGGCCTCGGCATTACGATATTTGGCATTGTGGTACTGGGAAGTACCTTTTATACATGGCTCGGGTCCCTGTAATAAGATTGTTCTTCTGGATCAGTCGCCAAAGGAAATGCCAATACCCCGGGCTGTCTTAACGAGAGCGGAATCAGGGGATACCAGTTTTTCTCCTCCTATTACATCCTTTAGCGGAACAGAAACAATATCCGGATGCCTGTAGGCGACCATCTTTCCGTATTCTTTATCAAGTACCATTTCAAAGGCTTTAACCCCAAATTCGGTAGCCAGGATGCGGTCATAGGCATTGGGGATGCCACCGCGTTGCAAGTGGCCCAGTACGGTTTCCCGCATGTCTGCTTCGAAACCGGCGTTTTTCAGTTCGTCCATCAAACGGGCAGCTGCCCCCATTAACCGGATATTTTCATATCCCACCTCGTCACTTTTGGTGCCGGAAACCGTGCCCCCGATCGGTTTTGCTCCCTCTGAGATGACAACAATGGCAAATCCGCGTCCGCGACTGTAACGGCTTTCCAGTCGTTTTACCACCTTGTTAATATCATAGGGAATCTCAGGTATCAGACACACCTCCGCTCCTCCTGCCACAGCAGCATGAAGGGCTATCCATCCGGCAAAGCGTCCCATTACCTCCAGGATCAGTACCCGGTTATGGCTCTGGGCCGTAGATACCAGTTTGTCCACAGCTTCGGTGGCAATCTGGACCGCTGTCTGGAAGCCAAAAGTAAAGTCTGTAGCCAATAGATCATTGTCAATGGTTTTGGGAACCCCAATGATGTTAAGTCCTTTTTCATACAAAGCCTGTGAGATCTTCTGCGATCCTTCCCCTCCGATATTAATTACGGCATCTACACCAAGGTATCCCAACTTCCGGATCATCTCATCCGAACGGTCAACATATTCCCAGGTACCATCCGGTTTTTTTACCGGCCAGGCAAAGGGCCCTCCTTTATTGGTGGTGCCGATAATCGTGCCTCCCTGGACGTGGATCCCAGAGACCTTTTTTTCATCCAGGATAACGATCTCTGTTGGTTCGCGGAGGATGCCGTTAAATGCTTCTATACTACCAATAACTTCCCAGTCTTTTTCCTTGGAAGCGCGCTTTACAATTGCACGGATCACAGCATTCAACCCGGGACAATCCCCTCCTCCTGTAGCTACTAATACTCGATACATTTTAAAATATGTTAGTTTTTTACATCCGTTCAACGGGATGCAAAAGTAGAAATAATAGAAAAAAGGAGAGAATAATAATCAGTTTTTTTTCCCTGATATTATACGAGCGGTTAAACTGATAAAAAACCGGTGAAGGTCCTGCAGTTTTTTTATCTCAGGTGTCTTCCGGTGGTTGAGCTTGGTGTACCTCCAGCGTGCCCTGAACTTTTTAAAGAGAATATAATATCTGAAAGCAAATAAACCGGTTAAAGGCAGACTGATAAAGTAAACCAGTGTGTACCAGGGTTGCCGTACAAAAAGATAAAAGATCCCCGTTTGTATCAGATGAAACAGTGGAAACAACAATAGAGAGATAACAAAATTGAAAGAACTGTGAAATGTTTTGTCCTTTATTTTGTTTGCCAGATCAAAGGAGATTTTATAAGGAAGGATATTATTGATAAATCCGTAAATGAACAACGGGGAAAAAAGCAAAAAGACGATCATCCGCCATAAAAAACCCGGAAAACTCATGAGCCGTTTATCGATAAGCCAGTTACGCAACTTATAGCGTTGCAGGATACGGTTGTAATCATGTAATTTTTCCTCTACTTCCCTGGCTTTTTCTTTATCGGTATGCAAATATTCTTCAAGCAGTTTGATGAACTTTTGTTGTGCCTCCAGACGCTGAGCCGGATCCCGTGGATTTAAATCCATATTAACCGTAATGTATTTTTCAAAAAGCTGCCGCAGATCATTATATATCTCATAGTTTTCATCATCCCCGATATGGATCATCTGCTTTTTCATGGCATCGCTCAACTCACGTACCACCTCCACTATGGCTTTATTGGGATGACTTTTATACAGGTCGTAATATTTTGCCAGACTGATCGGTTCTCCGTAATTAATGATCAGATCCTGCTGTATCTTGGAATAATCGGAATAATCCAGTCCGGCAGGGATGATCTTGATATCTTTGGAAAAATTTTGTTTTTCTGCCGCCTGAAAGGCCAGACGTGCTACGCCCTTTTTCAGGTTCTTCAATTTCCGCAAGTGAGCATGTCTCCCTTCCGGCAATATAACCAGCCCATTCTTATTAGTGAGGACATCCATCGTTTTTCCGAAGATCTCTTCATTTTTTTTCAATGTTGCATACCCGTCCCGGATCCGGTAAATAGGAAGGATCTTGATAAAATATAAAAATCTGGCAATGAGATTTTTCCTGAAGATATCCGAACGGGCAAGAAATACAGGTTGCTTTTTCATTTTCAGCAAAATGGCCATGGCATCCATCAGGGCATTCTGGTGAACAGGGGTGATGATGTATTGTTCGTCTTTGGGTATATTTTCTTCATGCAGCACATAAATATGTTTGTAATAAAACAAATTGTGCCAGATGCCGGTAAATTTTCTTAGCATTTCATACCCAAAAGACCATTTTTCAATATTATGCTTTCCCATATTTCTGAAAAATAGAAATTATTATCAATTGACAACAGGCTGGTAATGCCTGCGTCTGGGTTTACGTCCCCAGACAGCCGCCAGACTTAATCCGGCGATGATATGCCAGATGCCCCACCAGGCAGCAATAAAAGCCATGCCCCCGATAGCCAGATCGGGAGGGAATATCCTGGGATTGAATAAGAGGACCAATCCCAGCCCTGAATTCTGTATGCCCGTTTCTATGGATATGGTACGGCGATCTTTTTTATTTTGCCTGAAAAGGGCAGCCAGACCATATCCTGTCGCAAAAGCAGTTAGATTATGTACCAAAACGATCAGAAAAATGTATTTGATGTACTTAATAAAAAATTCGAAATTGTTCTTAAAGGCCAAAGCTACGATCAATAAAAATAAAAAGATAGATAATATTTTCATAGGACCAATGATCCGTCCGGTAAGCTTAGGTAATTTCTGATTGAAAATAATGCCAATTGTCAATGGAATACCCAGCAGGATAAAAACCGTCCGGAACATTTGCCAGACATTGATATGAAGCGGCTGTAGAATATCTCCTGTTATGCCCTGATGAGCATAGGTGTCCAGAAACAATCCGCCCCAGATGGAGAAATTCAAAGGGGTCATGATAATAGCCAGTAACGTGGCTATAGCTGTCAGCGTTACAGATAATGCAGCATTACCACGTGCCAGGGAAGAGATGAAATTGGAAATATTACCCCCCGGACAGGATGCAACCAGGATCATGCCCATGCCGATGGTGGGAGTGATCACCGAATGAAGACTCCATGCCAGAAGGAAAGTGATTGCAGGTAATGCAACAAACTGAGAAAAAACGCCTACCAGGGTTGTCTTCGGATTTTTGGCTACCCGTCTGAAATGAACCGGTTTTATACCCAGAGCAACACCGAACATAATGAATGCCAGGGTCAGGTTCAATATCAGCAACCCCCCCTGGTTGAAGTGCAAACGCACATGATCCAGAACTTGTAAAGATTCCTGCATGGTGTGGTTTTAAGGTTTGACTTATTCCCGCAAAATAGAAAAATTTTCTTAATTTTATTTCATATAGGTGGCTGGAGCTGTCCTGTCAGCATCTTCGGCAGATGAAGAAAGAATTTTAAAATCTACGTAGGCGCCTACGTAGAAAAATAAAATATAGAATAACATAAAATACAGTATAGCAAGATAATAAGAATAAGTATAAAAATACAGTTATGAAAAAACTATCACAAAATATTGTGCTTTTTATTTTGTTTGTGTCACTGATATCGGGGTATGCGGTAAATGGTTTTTCCCAGGAAAAAGGAAAGAAACAATTACCTGACAGCCTGAAAATAGAGAAGGTGGATACCACGCGGGTATTTCTCAATGATACGGTCCATAAAATCAAGTGGGAAACCGGAGGTAAAGCCGGATTGACCTTGTCACAGGCATTTTTATCCAACTGGGTAGCGGGAGGAGAGAGCTCGGCCTCCTTTATAGGGACCATGCATCTGTTTGCCAATCAAAAGAAAAAATATGCATCCTGGAATAATTCCCTTGATCTGCAACTGGGGTTTACCAGCCAGGGGAAAAAATTCCGCAAAACCACCGACCGGCTCGAAATGACCACGGAGAAAAGGATCTATCTGAAAAGTTTGTGGTTTTATGATGCCCGCCTTAATTTCCGGAGTCAGTTGCTTCCGGGATACAGCAGCCCGGAAGATACAGCCATTATATCCAACTTCATGGCACCAGGCTATGTGTTTTTGACATTTGGTTTCGACTGGCATCCGGGCAGGGGACATACCCTTTTGCTGGCACCCCTGTCCGGAAAGTTTACCATAGTGGCCGATCAGGCCCTGGCCAATAAGGGCGCTTTTGGTGTGATCAAAGCCACTATTGATGAGCTGACAGACATTATTTTAACACTGGGGAAGAATGTCAAGTATGAATTCGGGGGTTATATCCGGTATTATTATAAGGGAAATATTACCAAAACCACCAGCCTCGAATCCAGCCTGGAACTTTTCTCCAATTATCTGCACAAACCCCAGAATATTGACGTGAACTGGGAGGTGCTGGGTAAAGTAAAAATATCGGAAGTGTTTTCTGTTAACCTCTATACCCATATGATCTATGATGATGACATAAAACAGAAAGTGGATGAGGATGGAAATGTGCTGATCGGACCGAAATTGCAGTTTATGGAATTGTTGGGCCTCGGCGTTTCCGTTAAGTTTTAACACACGTGATTATGCCTGTTCTCCGTTCATCGTTCAACGATCAACGATCATCGTTCATCATTTCCTTCTTCTGTCCCGGATATTCAGGCCTGCGAAAAAAATGAAGATGCTGCCGATTATAACCAAAATAATAGTGATTATCAGATAGGAAGCAAGGGATTGTTGCTGTTGCTGGTTGGGGAAGGTTTTCTGTGGCCGCATAATTAATCCGGCGATGGAACTAACGATGATTAGAATTCCCACGCCTACAAAAATATAATCATAGGCGGCGGAAATTATCTGGGATGTTCTGTAGATCCTTGATTTTTTAAAATCTTCATATCTTTTGTGTGCCTGCTGTGCGGCCCGTGCCCGGGCTTTCTGACGCTCCATGCGCATCCACTCCCTGAAAAGATCATCCGCCGTATGTGGTCTTCGTGGACGGGCAGAACGTGTGGCATGCCGGTTAGGCGTGCCCGGGGCAGAGGGATGAATGCGGTGTTGCTTCAGGTGAACCAGAAACTCATAGGCTTCATTGACTTCAATGAATTTTTCGGGGGCATCAGACGATTTATTCAAATCGGGATGGTAAAGCTTGGCCTTGGTACGGTAGGCCTGTTTGATCGCCTGAAGACTCGCCCCGGGCTGTAAACCCAGCACATGGTAGTAATGAAGATAAGAGTTTATGCTGTTGGCATTCGCTGTCATGTTTGCAATTTAGAATATTTTTCATGAATCACCTAAATTTTGTATCTTCATCTTATCAGAAAAGAGCACTATGCAAAGAGTTATAGAAACGGGACGTGTACCGGTAAAAATGTGGGTGGATGAGGTGGAACCGGGCGCCATGGAACAGATCATGAACCTGGCCGGTTATCCTTTTGCCTTTCATCATATTGCTGTTATGCCTGACTGCCATCAGGGTTTTGGCATGCCGATAGGAGGGGTGATGGCCACTCGTAAGGTCATTGTTCCCAATGCTGTGGGGGTGGATATCGGATGTGGTATGATCGCTGTGAAAACCAATCTTGCAGAAATCCCCGGGAAGGTGCTTGAACAGGTAGTACAGGAAATACGTTCTGTTATCCCGCTTGGATTTGAACATCATAAAAAAGCGCAGGATAAAAGGTATATGCCGGATCTTCCGTTAGAAGACATGCCGGTGGTACAACGGGAATATGGCAGCGCCCGCCATCAGGTGGGAACCCTCGGCGGAGGGAATCATTTCATTGAAATACAGCATGGTGACGACGGTCATATCTGGGTGATGATCCATTCCGGTAGCCGGAATATCGGCAAGCAGGTGGCCGACGAGTACAACAGGCTGGCCAAAGAACAGAATAAAAAGGAGAACATCACAGGGACCTGGGACAAGCAGTTGGCTTACCTGTACATCGACAGCGAAGAAGGTCAGCGCTATATCCGGGAGATGGAGTACTGCGCGGCATTTGCCTTTGCCAGCCGCCGTCTGATGATGGATACTGTCCTGGAGATCCTGGATTTCTTTGTCAAAGAGCCGGTGGAAGAAAAAGACAGGGTGGCCATTGCCCACAACTTTGCTGCACGGGAAAAGCATTTCGGACAAGAAGTATGGGTACACCGCAAAGGAGCCACGCCGGCTTTTAAAGGAATGCGCGGCATCATCCCCGGCTCACAGGGGACAGAGAGTTTTATCGTTGCGGGAAAGGGCAATGAGGAAAGTTTCTCCAGTTGTTCCCATGGCGCAGGACGTGTGCTGGGACGCCGCCAGGCTATAAAACATCTCGACCTGAAAGCCGAAGTGGAACGCCTCGAGAAAAAAGGGATTATCCACTCCCTGCACCGTCAAAAAGACCTCGACGAGGCCCCTTCGGCCTATAAGGATATCCAC
>WFSC01000288.1 GCA_015486185.1 Bacteroidales bacterium
AAATTTGGTCCTTTTGCTACAGGCGATCCTTTTTCCATGCAGGAAACCTGTACTGATGAAATGGTTGTGCCTACCAGAGGCCAGGACTGGGATGACGGAGGTATGTGGAGAAGACTCCATTTGCATTCCTGGACACCCGAAGATGGTTACGTAAATGGTAGCTGGAATTTTGGATTTAGTGGCGTAAATACCGCCAACCAGTTGATATACCAGTTTACAACACTGGTGGAAAACGGACAGGTGGAGCAGGATAAAGCCGATGCTTTTATTGCCGAGTTAAGGGCGGTACGAGGGTTCTTTTATTGGCAATTAATTGATATGTACGGTAATGTGCCCCTGGTTCTCGATTTTGCTACAGCAGAAGCTACACCACCTACCGTGCCAAGAAAAGATGTTTTTAACGCTATTGTCAGTGATCTTGAAGATGCCGTGCCTAAATTGTCCCATGCCGTGGACGGGACAACCTATGGCCGTATGAACTATTATGCAGGCATGACCCTGCTGGCCAAATTGTATTTGAATGCCGGGGTATATGCCGGGACGGAAATGTGGAGTAAAGCCATTGCTGCCTGCGATACCGTGATAAATTCCGGACAATATTCACTTGAAAGTAATTACTTCGCCAGTTTTAATGTTGATAATTCCGGTTCTTCAGAAATTATCTTTGCCATCCCTTATGATCAGGTATTTTTCAGGGGATTCCAGATGGCAGTAAGAACATTACATTATGGAAGTCAACAGACCTATAATCTTACGGCACAGCCATGGAACGGCTTCTGTTCTCTCGAAGAGTTTTATAATTCCTATGACAGTACCGATCTGCGGAAAGGTGATGTGGGAACACTCAAAGGTCCTGCTACGAAACGGGGGAATTTTATTGCCGGATACCAGTATAAAGCCGATGGTAAAACATTGGTGACCGATGATGGTTTTGAAGCTCCCCAGCCCGATCGTAAGCCCGTCCCGCTATTGGGTGATCCGGACGGACCACCGCTGAATTTCGGAAGTATGGGTTCCGGTCAGCCGCAGATCAATGAACTGGGCCCACAGGCTTTACGTCAGGCAGGGGTGAGAATAGGTAAATGGGAAATCGCCATGGGCAGCGATCCCGGCAATATGAGCAATGACTATGCCGTATTCCGTTATGCCGATGTGCTTTTGATGAAAGCCGAAGCTTTGTGGCGCCTTAACAGAGAATCGGAAGCTTTGCCATTGGTCAACCAGATAAGGGAACGTGCCGGATTGGCCGACCTGACCTCCCTGGATGGTGCGTTGAGTTTTGATAAGGAAGGAGGAGTGGTCCCCGGAGGCGAGTTGTTTAATGAAATTGGCCGTGAAATGTTTGCCGAAAATCACAGACGTCAGGATCTGATACGCTGGGGATTCTTTACGGATGTGGATAAATGGGCCCTTCCTTTTTATAATCCGGGTGACGTAATGAATCAAGAGTCTTATACGACCCTGTTCCCGGTGCACAGGGATAAACTGGATGCCAATCCAAACCTGAAACAAAACCCCGGATATTAAAATAAAGACTTTGCAGGTATTTTTTAAAGAAAGCAAGCAGAAAGTGCTTGCTTTCTTTCTTTTTTCTTATAAAATTTATATTTTACCATCTGTTTAAAATACCATAATTATAAGGTTTGCTTCACTGTATGAAGGATTTGATAGTAAGAGGATGGATAGTGGGGATACTGGAAATATCTTTGTGGATGGGAGCCTGTACAACAAAGCAGAGTGGAGCCGGCAGGAAACCTTTATTTACTTTACTTGATCAGAAACATACCAGGGTCGATTTTCTGAATCAGGTTGAATATACCGAACAATACAATACTTACACCTACCGGAATTTTTATAATGGGGCAGGAGTAGGCCTGGGTGATTTTAATAATGACGGCCTACTCGATATTTATCTGTGCGGTAACCTGGCTGATAATAAACTGTACATAAACAAGGGTAACTTTGTTTTTGAGGATGTTACTGCAAAAGCTGGTGTCGCCTGCCATAATGTATGGTCAACCGGAGTAAGCATTGCTGATATTAATGGGGATGGCTGGCTGGATATTTATGTTTGCAAATCAGGTGACCCGAACCGTAATCACCGGTATAATGAACTATTTATAAATAATGGAGATCTGACCTTTACAGAGAAGGCTGCTGAATATGGCCTCGCAAATCTCGGCCTGTCCACTCATGCTTCTTTCTTTGATTATGACCGGGATGGCGACCTTGATTGTTATCTCCTGAACAATTCCTTCCAATCGGTCACGGAATATGACCTTAAACCCGGTCAGAGACAAATCCGTGATACTTTGGGTGGAAATAAATTATACAGAAATGATAACGGCCATTTTACTGATGTCAGCAAACAGGCGGGTATTTATGGCAGCAAAATAGGCTTCGGCCTGGGAGTTAGTATCGGAGATGTTAACCGTGACGGATGGTTGGATATTTATGTGTCTAATGACTTTTTTGAACGGGATTACCTTTATATTAATAATAAGGATGGCACATTCACGGAATCACTTATCGATCAGATGCGTGAAATAAGTCTGGGAGCCATGGGAGCAGATATGGCTGACATTAATAATGATGCATACCCTGAAATATTTGCCACGGAAATGACCCCGGAAGGCAATGAACGATTGAAAACAAAAGCGCTGTTTGATACCTGGGAGAATTATCAGAAAAAATTGCATAACGGATATTATCGCCAATTTGCCCGGAATGTACTTCAGTTGAATAACCGAAACGGATCTTTTAGTGAGATAGGCCGGCTGAGCGGCGTCGAGTCAACGGATTGGAGCTGGGGGGCATTGATCATGGATCTCGACAATGACGGATGGAAAGATATCTTTGTAGCCAACGGCATCTATAAAGACCTGCTGGATCGTGATTACCTCGACTTTTTTTCCAATCCTGCCATTATGCGTTCTATGATCCGTACCAATGGAAAAGCCATTCTGACCATTATTGATAAGATCCCATCCGTCAGGGTTCCTAACTATGCTTTTCATAATAACCATGATCTTACTTTTACAAATTTATCCGGTAAATGGGGACTGGGAACACCTTCCTATTCAAATGGAGCTGCTTATGGTGATTTGGATAATGACGGAGATCTGGATCTGGTGGTTAATAATGTGAACATGCCTTCATTTATTTATAGAAATGAAACCCAGTCGGTATCCGGGAACAATTTTCTTATGTTGTCATTAAAAGGCAACGGGAAAAATACAAGGGCTATAGGTGCCGGGGTAACCATTTATTATAAAGGAAATGTAAGTTATAAAGAACAAATACCTGCACGGGGATTCAAATCTTCTGTTGATGACCGGATCCATTTCGGACTGGGGGCTATAGCAACGGTTGACTCTCTGGTCGTTAACTGGCCTGATGGAAAATGCACGGTAAAATACGATGTGACAGCCAATCAGTTTCTGGTACTGGATGAAAAAGCAGAAAAAAAACTATGTCCGGCTGACCATAAGAAAACTCCACATGTGGTTTTTCAGAAAATACGAAAATTGGATGGTCTTGATTACAGACACCGGGAAAATAATTTCGTTGATTTTAATCGTGACAAACTGTTATTCATTATGTTATCAAACGAGGGTCCGCATATGGCAGTAGGCGATGTAAATGGAGATGGCCGCGATGATCTGTATATTTGCGGTGCCAAAGGATTTTCCGGAGCCCTGTTCGTTGGCGAGAAAAACGGGCGTTTTAGGCAGGTGAATGAGCCGGCTTTTACTGCAGATAAGATCTCGGAAGATACAGACTGTGCTTTTTTTGATGCTGATGGTGACGGAGACCAGGATCTTTATGTTACCAGCGGTGGTAATGAGTTCCCGCAAAGTTCTTCCGCTCTTCTTGATCGCTTATATATTAATAACGGACAGGGAATATTTTCGAGATCAAAACAGACACTCCCTGCCGCAAGATATCAAAGCAGTTCATGTGTCCGGCCTGCGGATTTTGACCTGGATGGAGACATGGACCTGTTTGTTGGCATACGCCTGCAGCCATTTTCTTATGGTGTGCCTGTAAACGGATACCTGCTGGAAAATGATGGCCATGGCAGGTACTTGAATGTGTCAGGAGAAAAAGCTCCCGAACTGTCCGGAATCGGGATGATAACAGATATGGCATGGGCTGATATTGATGGTGACGGCGATTCGGATATGATTATTGTTGGCGATTGGATGCCGGTAAAGGTTCTGATAAATGATGCCGGACATTTTACGGACCGGTCAGCACAATATGGTATGACCGGAACAGAGGGCTGGTGGCACCGGATCGTAGCCAAAGATCTGAATGGAGATGGAAAAATGGATTTTATCCTGGGTAACCACGGTCTGAACAGCTATTTTAAGGCAACCCGTGACAAGCCCATAACCATGTATGTGAATGATTTTGATATGAATGGAAAAGTTGAACAGATTATTTGTGCCTGGAACGGAAATGAATCCTATCCCGTTGCAATGAGAGATGATTTGATAAAACAAATCCCTTCTCTGGCAAGAAAATATAAAACATTTGAAGATTATAAGGATCAGACTATCAATGATATGTTCTCAAAAGAAACTTTACGGAGATCCATTAAATTGTATGCACGATACATGAAAAGCTGTGTGTTGCTTAATTTGGGCACGGGTACATTAAAAATTACAGATTTGCCGGTTGAAGCACAATTTTCGCCTGTGTATGCTATCAAAGCCGATGATTTTGATCATGACGGGGTATGTGATATTATTATCGGAGGAAATCAATACCGGGCCAAACCCGAGACCGGAATATATGATGCAAGCTATGGACTGTTTCTTAAGGGAACCGGCGACGGGAAATGGCAGTCTGTTTCTCCACTGAAATCGGGACTTTTTACCAAAGGGGAAATTCGTGATCTAAAGGAAATGAAGGTCTCCGGCACACATATACTTGCCGTAGCAAGAAATAATAATACCTTGCAATTTTATAAATACTGAAGATCGTTATGAAAATGAAAAACCTTGGATTTATTGTTGTATTTATAACATTTATTGTGATAGCTGCCTGTTCGCCCAGGTACAAATATCAACACCGCTTAAAAAAAGGGTTGGAGAGCGGAGTCAGATATGATTCCTTATTTCAGGGTTTATACCTGGGAATGAGTTCCAGGGATTTTTATATCCACTGTTGGTTACTTAATGCACAAGGTCTTGTAAAACAAGGGCCTAATAATTTCACGGTGGAATATAAGATGAAACACGAACTGAAATATCCGGCAACCATGCAATATTATCCGGAGTTTATGAACGACAGGATCTATGAGATGCCGGTGCGGTTTATGTACAACGGGTGGGCTCCCTGGAACGAAAAATTATCGGCAGATAGTCTGGAACTGGATGTGTTGAGATGGTTTAAGAAAGTGTATGGTAATGATTTTATTAAGGTGAAACATCCGGAAAAAGGTACAGCTTATGTTAAAGTGGATGGAAACAGACGAATAACCATATTTAAACAAAATGATCTGTATGTCTGGGCCTATTTTACTGATATGTCGGTAAAACAGAACCTGAATGATACTACGTCACAGGCGGGAATGATTCATAACAAATTTAACAGGGTTCTGGGGAAAAAGAATGAGTAATTCAATGGTTTTTAAAAAGCAACTATTCAGGATTATTTGGTTGATCCTGCCGTTTTTGGTATATGCATGTGGCGAAAAGCAGAAAGAAAAGGCAGCACCCCGTTTATTTACGCTGATGCCCGCTTCCGTTACGCATGCCACCTTTATCAATCACCTGGATTACGAAAAGCAACTAAAAAATAAATTTAATATTTATACCTACCGTAATTTTTATAACGGAGGAGGAGTAGCTCTGGGAGATATAAACAATGACGGACTGATTGATATTTTTATGA
Source organism: Bacteroidales bacterium (assembly GCA_015486185.1). Lineage (GTDB taxonomy): Bacteria > Bacteroidota > Bacteroidia > Bacteroidales > VadinHA17 > DRPN01. Next base: position 5,905 of record WFSC01000288.1, read on the forward strand.
CTTCCAATATGGGACCCAATGTGTTGTATCTGAATAAAGGCAATTTCGTGTTTGAGGATATTTCGGCCCGGGCCGGTATCGCAGGAAAGGGACAATGGTCAACTGGGGTGAGCCTTGCTGATGTCAACGGAGACGGATGGCTGGATATCTATGTGTGTAATTCGGGTAATGTCGATAGTGATGAACGCCATAATGAACTCTATATAAATAACGGTGACCTGACTTTTACCGAAAAAGCCGGTGAATACGGAGTGAATGATGCCGGATATTCCACCCATGCCGCATTTTTTGATTATGACAAGGACGGTGATCTGGATATGTATCTGCTGAATAATTCTTTCAGGGCCATCGGTAGTTTTAACTTAAAAGAAAATCAACGTAATATACGGGATTCAATTGGCGGGGATAAACTTTTCAGAAATGACGGGGATCATTTCACGGATGTTAGTGCACAAGCCGGTATTTATGGCAGTGTGATCGGTTTTGGCCTTGGGGTGACCGTCGGAGATATTGATCAGGATGGATGGATGGATATTTATGTGTCCAATGATTTTTTTGAACGGGATTACCTGTATCTCAATAATCATGACGGAACATTTAAGGAGAACCTGGTGAACATGATCCCCAGTATTTCGGCGGCTTCCATGGGGGCTGATATGGCAGATATAAATAATGACCATTATCCCGAAATATTTGCAACCGATATGATCCCCCAATATGACAGTCGCCTGAAAACAAAAACTACTTTTGACAGTTGGGAGAACTACCAATCCAATGTTAAGAATGGCTATTATTATCAGTTTACACGTAATATGTTACAACTGAACAATGCCGATGGTACCTTTAGCGAAATTGGCCGGTTGGCAGGTGTTTATGCCACTGACTGGTCATGGGGTGCTTTGATTATGGACCTCGATAATGACGGATTGAAAGATATTTTTGTGGCAAATGGTATTTATAAAGACCTCACTGACCAGGATTATATTCAATATTTTTCCAACAGGGATATGGTCTTGTCTATCATCAAGGGTAGAAATGTAGATTATAAAACACTGATTGATGCCATTCCTTCGGTAAAGATTCCCAGTTATGCTTTTAAAAATATGGGAAATTACCGGTTTCAGAATATGGCAACTCCCTGGGGATTGGATACCCCCAGCTTTTCAAACGGATCGGCATATGGCGACCTGGATAATGACGGAGACCTGGATCTGGTGGTCAACAATGTCAATATGCCTATGTTTATATATCGCAATGAAACAAGACAACAATTGCCGGATCATCATTTTTTGAAAATAATATTAAAGGGAGACCCCGGGAATACCGAAGCTATTGGCGCCGGCATAACGGCTGTACAAAATGG
>WFSC01000289.1 GCA_015486185.1 Bacteroidales bacterium
CAATTATGGTGGATGGAAAAGAACAACACCGGTATGATATTCCAGCCTGTCGTGTCATAAAAGAACCATTGAAAAATCCATGGGTAAATTCACCCTTATTTGATTATGGGATGGGAGTATATTCTTCCGGATACCAGAAAAGCAGATATAGGCCTGTTCAGTATTATCCTGTAATGTACGTGGGGAAGAAAGACTCTTCCATTCATCATATCCGTCATGTTGTTTTTCTTAAACCTTATTATTATATGGTTGTAGATTTTTTAGCAGGGGAAGGGAAACATCTTTACGAATCTCATTTTAACTTAAATGCTCCCAATGCGGAAATAGATGATAAAACAAAAGACATTTATACGATGAGACCCGACAATATTCAGCTGGGACTTTTCCCAATGGATATTAAAAACTTAAAAGTAAAAATAGTGAAAGGGCAGGAGAATCCTGTTTTAGGATGGATCCCCAGAGAAAAGAGACCTATTCCAACTGTTGTCTTTACCAAAGAAGAAGAAGCACCCAGTACCTTCTCTACTTTGCTTTTTCCCTACTATGGAGGGAAACCGGAAGTTAAGTACAGGATAATTATGAAGGATAGAGAAGATTTATGGGGGAGAAACATATTTACTCCTTATGAAGCGTTCTCTTTGATGATCAGAAGAGGCAAAGGGAACAATGATATACGTATTGAACCGGAGATTATACCTGCATTTTATACTGATGCAAAAATGATTCTGATCCGGAAACCAAAAGATAATAAAGAAAGTTATTTTGGTTTTTATAATATCTCTTCTTATAAGGATGACAATGTTTCTTTTAATTTGAACTCTCCATTTTCTTTGGTAATGATTAAAGAAAAAAAAGGAATATTGTTATACAATCCGAAAGAGGAAGAAGCCGTGATATATTTTACACTTCCTGTGAAGAAAAAGATAATGCTGCCCTCAAAAAAATGGGTAGAGATAACCTCTTCGGGAACAAAGGTTAAAACCTTAAAAAAAGAAATATCCCTGTTTAATAATACACAAAATTAAAAAGCTATGAGATCCGGAAAATATTCTTTTATGAGTGTGATCTTCCTCGTTTTAATCACATTATTTGTTTCATGTAACCATGATGAAATTAATACGAGTATAAAAAATCAAAGCATTGATACCGTGAAGCTTGATAATCCCCTTTCCGTTTCCTGGATCAAGCAACATTTGGCCAAATATTCTCCCCGTCTCATCCTGACGCCGGAATTAGAAAATCAGTTAAAAGCAAAACTGAAAACCGATCCACAGGTTCAGGCCTATTATCAATATCTGAAAAAAGATGCGGAGAAAATTCTTACCGAACCTCTTCTGGAACGTAAACTTACGGGCAGGAGGCTATTGGGCGTATCCCGGGAGATGGTGAACCGCATGGGTACCTTGTGCATGGTATATCGAATAGACAGGGAACCGGAGGTACTGAGCCGGATAGATGACGAGCTGAATGCCGTTTGTAATTTCAGCGACTGGCATCCTGCTCATTTCCTGGATGTGGCGGAGATGTCATTTGCCGTGGCACTGGCTGTTGACTGGGTGGGAGAATTTTTGCCTGATGCAACGGTTTCTTTATGTAAGAATGCCTTGATTGAAAAAGGGATAAATCCCAGTTTTGATGAACCCATGTGGTGGATAAAAGCCAACAACAACTGGAATGAAGTCTGTCACGGTGGGATGATCGCCGCTGCGCTGGCAATTGCTGATGTGGATCCCGCCCTGGCAGCAAAAACCATCGGCAGGGCGCTGGATAACCTTCCTTATGCTTTGGTAGAATATGAACCTGATGGTATATATCCGGAGGGACCGGGTTATTGGGGATACGGTACAGGTTATGCCATCCTTGCCTCTTCTATGCTGACCAGTGCGCTGGGAACAGACTTCGGGATATCTGAATACCCCTCTTTTATGGAAAGTGCCAGGGTTATTCTACTTTTAACAGCTCCCTCCGGTGACTATTTTAATTTTTCGGATTGTGGATTGAAGAGGGGTAATTCCACATCGGTTCTGTTGTCCTGGTTTGCTGCTAAAACAGGAGATGGTTTATATTTTGATAAAAAATTCTTCGATCATCCTTCCGGAGCAGGACGACTGGCCGGACCGGGGTTGGTGTGGCTCTCACAGTATCAGGAAAAGCAAACCAGTACATTGCCTCTGGCCTGGTATGGCGAGGGGCCGAATCCCGTGGTAATGTTCCGTGGGGGAGAAAGTGATCCGGGACATTTTTACTTTGCGGCAAAGGGTGGGAGCGCCTCGGTGAACCATTCCAATATGGATGCCGGAACGTTTATTTTTGAATTAGACGGGGTTCGTTGGGTGATAGACCCCGGCACTCAAAATTATAACGATTTGGAACAGGCGGGTTTTGATCTGTGGCATATGTGTCAGGATTGTCAGCGCTGGACTTTGCTGACCAAAAGCAATAAGGGGCACAGTACCTTGACAGTAGATGATGCGCGCCACAATGTAAAGGGTTATGCCCCCATTACAGGATTTAAAGACGGGAAGAAACCGGAAGTGATTATCGATCTGACGGAAATATTTAAAGGGCATCTGAAAAGCGCTTTACGGAAATTTGTAAAAGAGAGCAACCGCTCCCTGCTTGTTGAAGATGAGGTGAAACTGGAAGATACTACGAAAATTATCACCTGGGCGCTCATGACTACTGCTGATGTGGTGAAGGAAAGCGATGGAGCCCTGCTGGAACAGGATGGAAAAAAATTACGTTTGACCATCCTGTCCCCCGGGGGAATGCAGGTCACAATCGTCTCTCTGGATCCGCCACCTCTTGCACTGGACAAAAAGATCCCCAACCTGAAAAGGGTGGAGATCAACTGCCCGGCATCAGCTTTCCCGGGGAAACAGGGATGGATCAAGGTCAGACTTTCAGGGGAATGACAGGTCGAATGCAGTACTGTACAAATGAAAAGATTCCATAACATCAATCATATTATTATTACGCTGATCCTGATCTTTTCTTTTTTACCTCTGACAAAAGCTCAAAACGGTATGGAGATCATCAGAAACAGAGTGATTGAAAAATTACTTGAACCTGAAATCAATAATGTTCGGGTAAAACAACTGATGACAGAAATCCGGAAAGACGGGAGCTGGCCGGATATTAACTATGAGGATGTTTCACGAACGGGATTTCAGAACGGCAGGCATCTGGACAATCTGATCGTGTTAAGCAGGGCTTATAAAAAGAAAGACTCAGCATACCGGGGTAACAGAAAACTGAAAAAGGTGATCTTCCCGGCCCTGGATTATTGGCTGGATCATGATTTTATCTGTGACAACTGGTGGTGGAACCAGATCGGTACGCCTACACGCCTGATAAGTGTATTGTTGATCATGGATGATGATCTGACCCCCTGGCAAAAGACCAGGGCAATCCCCATTGTCGGTCGTGCCAATATGAACGCTTCCGGAGCCAGACCCAGCGGGGACAGGATAAAAATAGCCGGAATACTGGCTAAGAATGCCTTGTTCAGAAGGGACAGCGCTTTATTTAACCGGGTAATAGGTATTATCCAGGGTGAGATCAAATTTTCCACGGGCCGGGGATTGCAGTATGATTACAGCTTTCACCACCGGAAAGACAGGGTGACCAATACGATTTCCTATGGTACAGGATATGCGGATGCTGCTGCCGAATGGGCTGCCTATGTGACAGGTACAAAATACCGGTTTGCCGAACAGAAACTGAAGCTGCTGACCGATTATTATCTGGATGGTATATGCAAGACCCTGGTCTTTGGAAAATATCCCGATCCAGGGGCTAAAAACCGCAGTATTACACGCCCCGGAGCATTGAAAACATTTGATGCCCGGACACCCGAAAACCTGCTGAAAGCAGGATATTACCGGAAACATGAACTGGAAGAGATCATCGGCATCCGGAAGGGTCCGGAGAAACCTGCACTGTCATTCAGCACCTTTTTCTGGCAGTCGGAATATTACAGCCATCAACGTCCGGATTATTTTACCTCGGTCCGCATGTATTCCACACGAAATCATAATATGGAACAGCCTTATAATGGCGAAGGTCTGATGAATCATCATCTGGCGGACGGGAATAACTTTATTTCCCGGACGGGCACAGAATATTATAATATTTTTCCGGTATTTGACTGGCAGAAGATACCGGGTACGACCGTTGTGCAAAGGCCTGCCCTTCCACCGGCAAAAGAGATCCAGCAAAAAGGCCTGACGGACTTTGTGGGCGCTGTGACTGACGGAAGATACGGGGCAGTGGGTTTCGACTTTAAAAGTCCGTGGGATCCTCTGACGGCCAGAAAAGCCTGGTTCTTTTTTGATCATGCCTATGTCTGTCTCGGCGCCGGGATAACCTCTTCATCTCCCTATCCGGTGGTTACCACATTGAACCAGTGCTTACTGAAAGGTGAGGTTAGGGTAAAGCATAACGGCAAAGTAGCTGTTTTGGAAC